>NZ_JBSFFI010000024.1:0-101987 GCF_053596035.1 Streptomyces sp. NPDC001781
GGGGGCGGGGCGGGGGCGCCGCCCCCGCCCCGCGGGCCCGCCCCCCCGCCCCCGGGGTGCTGCGACTCAGGCGAGGTCGAAGCGGCCCAGGTTCATCACCTTGTGCCACGCGGCGGCGAAGTCCTGCACGAACTTCTCCTTGGCGTCGTCGGAGGCGTACACCTCGGCGACGGCGCGCAGCTCGGCGTTGGAGCCGAAGACCAGGTCCGCACGGGTACCGGTCCACCGCACCGCGCCGGTGGAGGCGTCGCGGCCCTCGAAGGTGGACTGGTCCTCGGAGGTGGAGCTCCACGTGGTGCCGAGGTCGAGCAGGTTGACGAACCAGTCGTTCGTCAGCACGCCCGGCGTCTCGGTGAGGACACCGAGGTCGGAGTCCTGGTAGTTGGCGCCGAGGACCCGCAGACCGCCGATGAGGACGGTCAGTTCCGGGGAGCTGAGGGTCAGCAGGTTGGCTCGGTCGACCAGCGCGTACTCGGCGCGGCCGGGGTTGCTGCCCTTGCCGGCGTAGTTGCGGAAGCCGTCGGCCACGGGCTCGAGCGCCTCGAACGACTCCGCGTCGGTCTGCTCCTGGCTCGCGTCCACGCGGCCCGGCGTGAAGGGCACGTCGACCGGGAAGCCGCCGTCCTTCGCGGCCTTCTCCACCGCGGCGTCGCCGCCGAGCACGATCAGGTCGGCCAGGGACACGTGCTTGGCACCGGCGGAGGCGTTGAACTCCTCCTGGATGCCTTCGAGGGTGCGCAGCACCAGGGCGAGCCGGTCCGGCTCGTTGACCTCCCAGCCGCGCTGCGGCTCCAGACGGACGCGGGCGCCGTCGGCACCACCGCGCTTGTCACTGCCGCGGAAGGTGGACGCGGACGCCCACGCGGCACTGACGAGCTGCGACACGGTGAGACCGGAGTCGAGGATCTTGCGCTTGAGCGCGTCGGCGTCGGCCGCGTCGATCGGCTCGCCGACCGGCTGCGGCAGCGGGTCCTGCCAGAGCAGCGTCTCCTCGGGGACCTCGGGGCCGAGCAGCAGCGACTTCGGGCCCATGTCGCGGTGGGTCAGCTTGTACCAGGCGCGGGCGAAGGCGTCCGCGAATTCCTCGGGGTTCTCGTAGAACCTGCGGGAGATCGGCTCGTAGACCGGGTCGAAGCGCAGCGACAGGTCCGTCGTGAGCATGTTCGGCGCGATCTTCTTGTCCGGGTCGAAGGCGCTGGGCACGGTGCCGTCGCCGGCCCCGTCCTTCGGCTTCCACTGCTGGGCGCCGGCCGGGCTCTCGGTCAGCTCCCATTCGTAGCCGAAGAGGGTGGCGAAGTAGTTGACGTCCCAGGTGACCGGGGTGGAGTTCCAGGTGACCTCCAGACCCGAGGTGATGGCGTCGGGGCCCTTGCCGGTGCCGTGGCTGGACTTCCAGCCGAAGCCCTGCTGCTCCATCGGGGCGTCCATCGGGTCGGGGCCGACGTCGCTCGACGGGCCCGCCCCGTGGGTCTTGCCGAAGGTGTGGCCGCCCGCGATCAGGGCGACGGTCTCCTCGTCGTTCATCGCCATACGGGCGAAGGTCTCGCGGATGTCGCGGGCCGCGGCGACCGGGTCCGGGTTGCCGTTGGGGCCCTCCGGGTTGACGTAGATCAGGCCCATCTGGACGGCCGCGAGGGGCTTGTCCAGCTCACGGTCGCCGGTGTAGCGCTCGTCGCCGAGCCAGGTGGTCTCCGGACCCCAGTACACGTCGGCGTCGGGCTCCCACGCGTCCACCCGGCCGCCGCCGAAACCGAAGGTCTTGAAGCCCATGGTCTCCAGCGCGACGTTGCCCGCGAGGATCATGAGGTCGGCCCAGGAGATGTTCTTGCCGTACTTCTTCTTCACCGGCCAGAGCAGTCGACGGGCCTTGTCCAGGTTGACGTTGTCCGGCCAGCTGTTGAGCGGGGCGAAGCGCTGCTGGCCGCTGCCGCCACCGCCGCGGCCGTCGAAGGTGCGGTAGGTACCGGCGCTGTGCCAGGCCATGCGGATGATGAACGGGCCGTAGTGGCCGAAGTCGGCGGGCCACCAGTCCTGGGACGTGGTGAGCACCTCGGCCAGGTCACGCTTCACGGCCGGCAGGTCGAGGCTGAGGAAGGCTTCGGCGTAGTCGAACTCCTCGCCCAGCGGGTTGGCCACGGGCGGGTTCTTGGCAAGGATCTTCAGGTTGAGCTGCTTGGGCCACCAGCGGTCGTTCCCGCTGCCCAGGGCCGGGTGCAGGGAACTGGCGCCGGCACCGTGCGCGACGGGGCAGCCGCCGGTCTCCTCGGGCTTCGGGTCGGTGACGATCGCGTCTTCGTTGTGAGGCATGTCGATCCTTCCGGAAAAGGTGCGGGACAAGCGGCGCTAGGTGCTGCGGCCGGTGGAGCAGTCGGAGCAGACGCCCCAGTACACGACCTCGGCCTCGTCGATGGCGAAGCCCCGGTCGTCGGAGGCGGTCAGGCAGGGCGCGTGGCCCACCGCGCAGTCGACGTCGGCGACGGCACCGCACGACCGGCACACGGCGTGGTGGTGGTTGTCGCCGACGCGCCCCTCGAACAGCGCGGCGCTGCCGGGCGGCTCGATACGGCGCACGAGCCCCGCCGCGGTGAGCGCGTGCAGGGCTTCGTAGACGGCTTGTACGGAGATGTGGCCGACTCGCTCGCGGACCTGGGTGGCGATCGTCTCGACACCGAGATGGTCGCCCGCGCGGACGGTATCCAGCAGCGCGACACGGGCCGCCGTGACGCGGAGACCGGCACCGCGCAGGTCCGCGGCGGCGGTGGTCGGAGGCTGGGATGCGGTCATGGGGAAACCCTAGCGCCTTAAACACGAACCATTCAAGAAAACGAGCTGTACAAGTTTTCACTTCACCCGGTCACCGGCCGATACCGGTATGTATCGGACGAACCGGGGTCCGATGTGGTGGTTCCCCGCCAGGGCGGCACTCACTCGTCCGGGTGCTCCGGGCCCGCCATCCGTGGCAGGGCGGGAGCTCTCTCGTTCGGCAGCCGTGTGATGTTTCCGGCATGACGTGAATGTCGGTGCACCGGAGGGCAGCAGTCCCCTTCATGCCCCACGCGAACCTCCAGCGGCAGGTGATCGGATGACCACGGCGACGACCCGGACGCCCCGGACGCCGCCCGCACGGCCCGACGCGGCCGGTGCCCCCGGCCCACCGGACGGCGTCAGACCCTCGCTGCCCTCGCTGACCGGGCTGCGCTGGGTGGCGGCCCTGCTGGTGTTCGGACTCCACATCAACAACTTCGGCTACCTCGGTGGCCAGGCCGGGCGCCTGGTCTCCTGGGCGTTCACCCCCGGCGGCACAGGCGTGTCGTTCTTCTTCGTCCTGTCCGGATTCGTACTGACCTGGTCGGCCCGGCCCGGCGACCGGGCGCCGGGCTTCTGGCGGCGGCGGATCGCCCGGGTCTACCCGGTCCACCTGGCCACCGCCCTCCTCGCGGTCGCCATCGCCTTCGCCATGGGCAGGCCGGCCCTCCCGACCTGGAAGCAGACCCTGGCGAACATGTCGCTGGTCCACTCGTGGTGGCAGCCCTGGTGGCAGACGCTCAACCCGGTGAGCTGGTCGCTGGCCTGCGAAGCGTTCTTCTACGCGCTCTTCCCGGCTCTCTTCTGGCTGCTGCGCAGGCTGAACGCGCGCGGCACCCTGGTCCTCGGCGGATTCGCGGCCATGGTCGCACTGGTCCTCGCCTGGGCTGACGCCCATCACTGGCTGGACCAGCCGATGTACTCGCTGCCGCTGGCCCGGCTGCCGGAGTTCGTGCTCGGCACGGTCACCGCGCGGCTGGTGCTGCTCGACCGCTGGCGCGGGCCCGGCCCGGAGGGCTCGCTCGCCCTGGCCATCCTCGGCTACTTCCTCGTCCCCCAGGTGGCGCCCGGTTACGCGGCCACGTCCTGCACCCTGGCCGGGTTCACCCTGCTGATCCCGGCGGCGGCCGTGGCCGACCTGCGCGGACTGCCCACGCTGTGGCGGGGACGCCGGCTGGTGCGGCTCGGGGAGCTGTCGTTCGCGTTCTACATGGTGCATCTGCTGGTGCTGCGCGCGGGCATCTCCGTCCTGGGCGACAGGCCGCGCTTCGGCGCCGCGGCCGGGATCGGGGTGACCGCGGCCGCGTTCGCGATCTCGCTCGCGCTGTCCTGGGCGCTGTTCGAGGGCGTGGAGCGCCCGGTGCGGCGCCTGCTGCTGCGCGGCGGCCGGACGGAGGAACGGCCCGATGCCCGGAAGGAGCCGGTCGCGGCCGACTGACCCGCCGCAGCCGGGTGCCGGCCCCCGCGGAGAGGGACCGGCACCCGTCCCACCCTGTCAGGAGTTGGCGCAGATGTTGCCGAACGCGGGGTTCAGCAGGCCCACGACGTCGATCGTGTTGCCGCACAGGTTGACCGGCACGTCCACCGGGACCTGGATGACGTTGCCCGAGGCGACGCCGGGGCTGTTGGCGGCGGCGCCGGTGGTCGGGTCCGGGTCGGCCGCCTGGGCCGCCGTGGCACCGAAGAGGGCGAAGGCGCCCGCGAGAACGGCCGTTGCAGCGATCTTGCGCATACGCATGAGCTTGCCTCACTGAATCGAGGGTGGGGACCCCTCCATCAGAGCGTCGGCCCGGCCGCAACGCCCCCCGTGCTACTCCGTTCGAGCGGCGGCCCCCGGTCCGGGGGTCGTCCGAGACGGGAGCGGGAGGCTCCCGGTGGGTGAAGTCGGCCCAGCCGACCAGGAGTTGACCTGGACGGCAGACCGCTCGGACGCCTGACCGGGCCGGGGGCCGTGCACGGAGGGCCGCGCGGCCCTCCGTGCACGCCACCCTAGGCGCGCCTCGTCGAGCCCGCCTTCCGGGCCCCCGCCTCCCCGCTACCGGAACTGAGTGATCTTGGACGGAACGGTGTCCGACCCCGAGGTGAGCGCCCCGGTGCTGTTGACGACGTGGGCGTACTGGCCCTTGCCGCCGAGCGAGATCACCAGGATGTCGTGCAGCTTGACCCCGGAGTTCACCGGGACCTGGAAGCCGTGCGCCTGGACGACAGCGAGTAGCCGCAGGCGGTGCCCCGCGCGGTCCCGTACACGCGGACGTACCGGCCGGACCCGCTCACCGCGTAGGAGGCGGTGCCGCCCGTGCCGCCGGCGACCGTCCTGAGCGTGGTCCAGTCGGTTTCCTCGGTCGAGCTCTGGACCTGGAAGTCCAGGTCCTGCACCGAGCCGAGGTCGACGCGGAGCCGCTGTGGGTCGGCGAAGGCGCTGGACCAGCGGGTACCCGTGCCGCCGTCGAAGGCGGCGGACGCCGGGGTGCCGGCGCTCTCGGCGGACGAGGCGGAGGCGGGACCCGCCCTGCGCGGCGTCGGCGGTGCCGCAGCCGGCGCGGGCGGCGTCCGTCGCCGCGAGGGCCGGGGGTTGGAGGGCGAGCAGTGCTGCCGTGGCGGCGAGCGCTGTCCCCAGGGAGCTCAGTCCCATTGCGGCTCCCTGCGACCGCGGGACCGGGGAAACCGGCCCTGCTCGGTTCATGTCCCGACGGTCCCGCCCGGCGAGATCAGCGGACCGGCCGCCCCTGGGTGCGCAGCCGGCCGACCGTCTTCAGGAACCGATCGGCAGGAGAACGCAGTTGAGGGTGGGCCAGCACGGTGTTGCGCAGCCCGCGCACCGGCCGGCGCCACACCCGATGGGCCACGGAGACGGGATGCGGGCGGGACGCGAAGCCCTCCCCGACCCTGAGTTCGCGCGTCTTGAGCCAGTCCTTGTACTCCTTGTCGCCCCGCCCGAGGTCGACCAGGGTGACCCCGCCGCGGGCGGCGCCCTCGGCCGTGCGCAGGTGCATCATCAGCCCTGGCGAGTAGTAGTGCAGTTCGGGGTCGTAGGCGGTGAACCAGGCGGCCAGCACGGTGCTGGAGCGCGGCCCGAAGTGTGCGGCGACCGGGCGGTCACCCGCGTACAGCACGGAGAGCACGCCGGTGAAGTGCTCCTCGCGGACGTGGAAGAGGTGGTTCACCAGGTCCACGATCCAGGGACGGGAGAAGCGGTCCATCCGGCCGGTGCGGCGGTACTGGGCCGACTTCCAGCGCATGAGGGTGCGCAGCACCTGCGGGTCGCGCTCGTCGAAGACGAAGCGCACCTCACCCGCGTCCCGGCCGAGCCGGCGTTCCTTCTTCAGGGTCGTCCTGGCGAGCCCCGGATAGGTGGCGCGCAGCCACTCCGCGTAGGTGCCGTCGCCGGGCTTCACGTCGATGACCGGCGAGGCGAAGGTGCCGGTCAGGTGCGGGGCGAACGGACGCTGCTCCTGAACGAGATGGTCGAACTCGAAGATGCTGAGCCCGCAGGCGCGCAGCAGTTCGGCCGCGTCCCAGGTGACACCGGGGCGGTGCACGAGCGCCTGGCAGTCGGAGAGCCCGAGCCCGACGGCCCGCCCCGTACCCAACGGCCCCCGCTCGTACGGCAGGAAGCCGACCGGCTCGCCGCCCTCACGCAGCACCGCGATCCGGACGCCGCCGCGATGGCGGCCGACTCCGAGGGCGAACTCCGGCGCGAGGAAGGGGTTGGCGTACTCGGGTGACTCGTCCATCGCCCGGTGCCAGGCCCCGCGCAGCGCGGAGGTCAGTTCGCCGGGTCTGTGAATGGTGATCTCCACCGTGCTTGGCCCCGCCCTTCATGTGATCGCTCCCCCTCGCGCACCGCCGCTCAAACGTGGCGAAACAGTGCGCGCAGCGTCCAGGGTGCCCCAGAGGGCGGACGGTCCGCCACGGTTCCGCGCAGATCGACGGGTTCCGCAAGTCCCCTGCACAGACGGGACATTCACTTGCCACCGGGCAAAGAGACGGTTTGGTCCAGTCCAAAGGCGTGTATTGGACTAGACCAAGCCGGGTGCCGTCCAGGAGTCTGGCACCATCCCCTCCCCCACCCCCTCTGGAGGCTCGCAGTGAGACGACTTCGGGCATGTCTGGGCGCGGCGGCCGCCGTCACGCTGGCCGCGGCCGGTACGACGGCACTGGTCACGGGCAGCGCGTCCGGCGCCACGAGTGCGCTCGACAACCGCTGGTACGCGGCGGCCCCGTACCTGATGCCGACGGACAACGACCCGCCGAACGCGGCCGCCGTCATGGACGCGACCGGTCTCAAGGCGTTCCAGCTGGCGTTCGTGCTGGCACCCGACGGCGGCGGATGCTCGCCCACCTGGGGCGGCACCTCTCCGGTCTCCTCGGACACCGCCGTGCAGTCCGTGATCAACACCATCCGGTCCAAGGGCGGTGACGTCTCCGTCTCGATCGGCGGGTACGGCGGCACCAAGCTGGGCCAGACCTGCGCCGACCCGGCGGCCACGGCGGCGGCCTACCAGCAGGTCATCACCAAGTACGGCCTGCACGCGATCGACTTCGACCTGGAGGAGCCGGAATACGAGAACACGGCGGCGGTCCACAACGAGATCGGCGCGGCCAGGATCCTCCAGCGGAACAACCCCGGCCTGTACGTCTCGGTCACCACGGCCGGCACCGCGGACGGCACCGGCTGGTTCGGCAAGCAGATGCTGCTGGAGGCGAAGTCCCAGGGCTTCACCCCGAACAACTTCTCCATCATGCCGTTCGACGGCGGCTTCGACGGCGCGGCGAGCCAGACCAGCGCACTGGCCGGCTTCAACGGCGTCCTGCGCTCCACCTTCGGCTGGGACGAGGCCACGGCGTACGCGCACGAAGGCTTCTCCGGGATGAACGGCCGCAGCGACACCGGGGAGTACTTCTCCCAGGCAGACTTCCAGACGGTGCTGGACTTCGCCACCGGCCACCACATGGACCGCTTCACCTTCTGGAGCCTGAACCGGGACCGCCAGTGCACTCCGGCGGACAACGGCGGCCGTACTTCCGGGACTTGCTCCAGTGTGGCGCAGAACGCCTGGGACTTCGCCAAGTTCTCGGTGAAGTTCGCCGGCGCCACTCCGCCGAACCCGACCCCCACACCCACCCCGACCCCGACCCCGACGATCACTGACCCCGGCGGCTCCTGCAGGTCCGCGTGGAGTTCCTCGGCGGTGTACGTCAGCGGGGACGAGGTGTCCTACAACCACCGCAACTGGAAGGCCAGGTGGTGGACCCAGAACGAGGCACCGAACGGCTCCGGCTGGGGCCCGTGGCAGGACGAGGGCTCCTGCTGACCGCGCGGCCCCTTGCCCGGCCTGGCACGGGCCGTCGGCTTCACTGATCATCGACGCCCAAGGGTGCGTTCGGATTTCAACGCGCTGAACGCATCCGGGCTGCGGGAGGCCCTCCATGTGACCGTCCCCAGGCTTCTCACGGCCGCGGCAGGGATCCTCGCCCTCGGCGGCACCGCGCGGGCGGCAGATCGTACGTGGCGCCCGGAGGCGGCCTCGGCCTCCCGGTCCGGCAGCTCCAGGAAGCCGGTCGGCTCCCCCGCCGCGAGCTCCTCCGCCCGGCCGCGCGGCGCGAGCGGCTACCAGGACACCTACGGCGGTATCGCCCTGGGCGACGAGGACTGCTCCTCCTGCGGGGCCTGGGTGGCGTCCCGCGGGCCGACCTTCCGGCACGTGTGACCCGTGCTCCCACCTGCGCGAGTGGTGCATCCGGTCGAACGGTCGTAGCGTCGGCACACGGTCGGACACAGCACGACAGGTGGGAGCGACCATGCGCGGATCACTGGTGGGAACGACGGTCACCCTGGCTGCTGGAGCGCTGCTCACCGCGGCGATGACGACGGCGTCGGCCAACCCGCCGACGGCCCCCGTGCCGCACCGGACCGCACCCGTGCTCGTGGACTGCCAGTTCAAGAAGACCGTGCGCCCCGCGGACTTCATCCTGGCCTGCGGCGACGGCAACAGTCGGCTCAGCGGGCTCACCTGGGTGAAGTGGGACTCGAGGTCGGCGGTGGCCGAGGGCATGAACATGGTCAACGACTGCGACCCGTACTGCGCCAAGGGCGTCTTCCGCTCGTACCGTGTGACCGTGCGCCTCGACCGCCCGGCCGCGTGGAAGAAGCACCCGGACGTCAAGCGCTACACCCGCATGAGCGTCACGTACGACGACGCCCGTCCGAAGGGCTTCACGCAGACCATGGTCTACCCGCTCTGGGGCTGATCCGGCCGGTACGGCGTCAGCTCCGGCCCGCGAGTGGGGCCGGAGCCGAGGCCGGGCGGCTCAGACCAGCTCGACCAGCAGGTCCCCGCCCTCGACCTGCTGGATGCGGTTGATCGCCAGCCGGGACACCCGGCCCGCCTCGGGCGCGGTGATCGTCGCCTCCATCTTCATCGCCTCGATCGTGGCCACCGTCTCCCCGGCCGCCACCTCGGTGCCCTCCTCCACCGCGAGCGTCACCACACCGGCGAACGGCGCCGCGACATGGCCGGGCTTGGAGCGGTCGGCCTTCTCCGTCGCAGGTACGTCGGTGGCCGCCGAGCGGTCGCGGACCTGGATCGGCCGGAGCTGGCCGTTGAGGGTCGACATCACCGTGCGCATACCGCGCTCGTCCGCCTCGCCGACCGCCTGCAGCTCGATCAGCAGCCGCACGCCGGGCTCCAGGTCGACCGCGTACTCCTTGGCCGGGCGCAGGCCGTAGAAGAACGACTTGCTGTCCAGGACACCGGTGTCGCCGTAGGTCTGCCGGTGGGTCTCGAACTCACCGGTCGGGCCGGGGAACAGCAGCCGGTTCAGCGTGGGCCTCGGGTCCTTCTCCAGCCCTTCGCGGTCATCGGCGGACAGCTCCCGCACCGGCTTGGCCTCGGCGCGGCCGCGCAGCGCCTTGGTGCGGAACGGCTCCGGCCAGCCCCCGGGCGGGGTGCCCAGTTCGCCCCGGAGGAAGCCGATCACCGAGTCCGGGATGTCGAACCGGTCCGGGTCGGCCTCGAAGTCCTCCGGCGCGACGCCCGCGCCGACCAGGTGCAGGGCGAGGTCGCCGACCACCTTGGAGGACGGGGTGACCTTGACCAGGCGGCCCAGGATGCGGTCGGCGGCCGCGTACATCGCCTCGATCTCCTCGAAGCGGTCACCGAGGCCGAGCGCGACGGCCTGGGTGCGCAGGTTGGAGAGCTGGCCGCCGGGGATCTCGTGGTGGTAGACGCGGCCGGTCGGGGAGGCGAGACCCGCCTCGAAGGGCGCGTAGACCTTGCGCACGCCCTCCCAGTACGGCTCCAGTTCCTCGACCGCGTGCAGGCTGAGGCCGGTGGGGCGCTCGGAGTGGTCGGTGGCGGCGACCAGGGCGGAGAGCGAGGGCTGGGAGGTCGTCCCGGCCATCGAGGCGACCGCGCCGTCCACCGCGTCGACGCCCGCCTGGATCGCGGCCAGGTAGGTGGCGAGCTGGCCGCCGGCCGTGTCGTGGGTGTGCAGATGCACCGGCAGCCCGAACTCGCCGCGCAGCGCGGTGACCAGCTTCGCGGCGGCGGGCGCGCGCAGCAGGCCGGCCATGTCCTTGACGGCGAGGACATGGGCTCCGGCCTCGACGATCCGCTCGGCCAGCCTCAGGTAGTAGTCGAGCGTGTAGAGCCGCTCGGCGGGGTCGCTGAGGTCTGCGGTGTAGCAGAGCGCGACCTCGGCGACGGCCGTGCCGGTCTCCCGCACGGCGTCGATGGCGGGACGCATCTGGTCGACGTCGTTCAGCGCGTCGAAGATGCGGAAGATGTCGACACCGGTGGCGGCGGCCTCGCGTACGAAGGCGTCGGTGACCTCGGTGGGGTACGGGGTGTAGCCGACGGTGTTGCGGCCGCGCAGCAGCATCTGCAGGCAGATGTTGGGCACCGCCTCGCGGAGCGCGGCCAGCCGCTCCCACGGGTCCTCGGCGAGGAAGCGCAGCGCCACGTCGTAGGTGGCTCCGCCCCAGCACTCCAGGGAGAGCAGTTCGGGAAGGGTGCGGGCGACGACGGGGGCGACCGCGAGCAGGTCCTTGGTGCGCACGCGGGTGGCCAGCAGGGACTGGTGGGCGTCGCGGAAGGTGGTGTCGGTGACGCCGAGCGCCGGGGACTCCCGCAGGTCGCGGGCGAAGCCCTCGGGGCCGAGGCGGACGAGGCGCTGCCGGGAGCCCGCGGGGGGCTCGCCCGCCGGGAGCGCGGGCAGCTTGGTGACCGGGTCGAGCAGCTCGGGGCGCTCGCCGTGCGGCTTGTTGACGGTGACGTCGGCCAGGAAGGTGAGCAGCTTGGTTCCGCGGTCGGCCGAGTGACGGGACGTCAGCAGGTGCGGGCGCTCCTCGATGAACGAGGTGGTGACGCGTCCGGCGCGGAAGTCGGGGTCGTCCAGCACTGCCTGCAGGAAGGGGATGTTGGTGGCCACGCCCCGGATGCGGAACTCGGCGACCGCGCGCCTCGCGCGGCCCACCGCGGCCTGGAAGTCCCGTCCACGACAGGTGAGTTTGACCAGCATGGAGTCGAAGTGGGCGCTGATCTCGGTGCCGGCGTGGGTGGTTCCGCCGTCGAGCCGGATACCGGAGCCGCCGGGCGAGCGGTACGCGCTGATCAGACCGGTGTCCGGGCGGAAGCCGTTGGCGGGGTCCTCGGTGGTGATCCTGCACTGCAGGGCGGCGCCGCGCAGGGTGATCCGGTCCTGGGACAGCCCGAGGCCGGCCAGGGTCTCCCCGGCGGCGATGCGCATCTGGGCCTGGACGAGGTCGACGTCGGTGACCTCCTCGGTGACCGTGTGCTCGACCTGGATGCGGGGGTTCATCTCGATGAAGACGTGGTTGCCGTCTCCGTCGAGGAGGAACTCGACGGTGCCGGCGTTGCGGTAGCCGATCTCGCGGGCGAAGCGCACGGCGTCGGCGCAGATCCGGTCCCGCAGTTCGGGGTCGAGGTTGGGGGCGGGCGCCAGCTCGATGACCTTCTGGTGGCGGCGCTGGAGCGAGCAGTCGCGCTCGTAGAGGTGGATCACCTCGCCCTCGCCGTCGGCGAGGATCTGCACCTCGATGTGGCGGGGGTCGACCACGGCCTTCTCCAGGAAGACGGTCGGGTCACCGAAGGCGGAGGCCGCCTCGCGCGAGGCGGCCTCGATGGACTCGCGGAGCTGGGCGGGTTCCTCGACCCGGCGCATGCCCCGGCCGCCGCCGCCCGCGACCGCCTTCACGAAGACGGGGAAGCCGATCTCGTCGGCGGCACGCACCAGTTCGTCCACGTCGTTGGAGGGCGCGGACGAACCGAGCACGGGTACCCCGGCCGCGCGGGCGGCGGCGACCGCGCTGGCCTTGTTGCCGGTGAGTTCCAGGGTGTCGGCGCTGGGTCCGACGAAGGTGATCCCGGCCTCCTCGCAGGCGCGGGCGAGGCCGGGGTTCTCCGAGAGGAAGCCGTAGCCGGGGTACACGGCGTCGGCGCCGGCGCGGCGGGCGGCGGTCACGATCTCGTCGACGGAGAGATAGGCGCGGACGGGGTGCCCGGGCGCGCCGATCTCGTACGCCTCGTCGGCCTTGAGCCGGTGCAGCGAGTTGCGGTCCTCGTGGGGGAAGACGGCCACCGTGCGCGCACCGAGTTCGTAGCCCGCCCGGAACGCGCGGATGGCGATCTCTCCGCGGTTGGCTACCAGCACCTTGCGGAACATCTGGGATTCCCTTCAGCCTGCCGGCGACGAACACCATGGTGTCAGCCACGCACTGCCCCCGTACTCCGCGGAAACACTAGGGGGTGCGCGCTCCGGCGGAGGTGCGAAAACCATCACATTGACGTGCGCACGTCGGTTCGGTGGGGAGGACGTCCGGGGCGCGGGCGTCCGCGGCGGGGAGCGCGGGCGTGAGGGGGTCCGGGAAGACCGGTGCGCGGCGGGAAGTGCGGGCGTACGGCAGGCGGAGGCGGCGGCCGCGCAGCAGGGCGAGGACGATCGCGGCGGACACGGCGACGAGGTGCTCGCGCCCCGCGAGGTTGGGTACGGCGATGGACTCCCAGACCATCGATCCGCCTGTCAGGGTGAAAACCACGGGGGCGCGGCGGACCACGGCCAGATAGGTGAACAGCCCCACGACGGCCGCCGAGGGGCCGGTGTCGAGGACGGCTCCGTACTCGGCGGGCAGGCCGATCCCCCACCGGCCGGGGCCCAGCTCGATCATCAGGCGGGCCGTGAGGGTGCCGGCCAGGGTGGCCACGTAGGCGATGGCCAGGGTCCGGGCGCGGCCGAGGACCAGTTCGGCGAGGGCGAAGGCCAGGAACAACTGGGTGATGCCCGCCCACACCGGCAGGTCGAGCGCGGGGACGTACAGCGAGACGGGGGTGCGGAGCAGGGAGAGCCAGAGGGGGAGGTCGGCGGTGACGCCGCCGAGCCGGCGGACCCAGGTCGCGCCGGCGGGGTGCTGGGCCAGGTCGTGGAAGAGGATGACGCCGAAGGCGGCCACGAAGGCCAGGAGGAGCCCGGACAGCCCGCGGTGCGCGAGGCGGCGTAAGGGGTCCGCCACGATGGCGCGCCATTCGCCGCACAGGGTGCGGCCGGCGAACCGCGCCGCGCGCACGGGGAGGCTCCATGCCCCCGGTTCCCCCGCCACGTGCCGCTCTCCCTTCGCCGCCACCCCGCCGGGGCATGCCGTCACAGTCCAGCGGGCCGGGAACCGGGCGTCAAGATCTACGGCTTCGGTGGATACGCCGCCGTCGCCCTGTTCACGGCCAACGACCTGATTTGAAAGTCCACTTCATGGAAGGCCGCTGCTTTCATTCCCTTTTGATCATCAACTCTCGTATAGTGACCGCCGGTTCACCCAAGACGCCGTTTCTTGTCGCTTCTCGTCTCCCGACCACCCCCGATTTCCGCGAGGACCAGACCGGACCGATGACCGCGCCCCTGCCGCCCGGCGACCGCCCAGACCTCCGTACGCCCGCCCTCGCCCTGGCCGCGACCGTCGTCCTGTCGGCGCTCGCGCTCGGCGCGGCCGTGGCGGTGGCCCCGCGTCCGGCGCGCGAGGCGCTGTTGTGGGCCGGGGTTCCGGCGGCGGTCGCGCTCTGTGTCGCGGTGACCGTGGCCGTCCACGCGCGGGGCACCGCCCGGCGGTCTCGGCGGCGCCTTGCGAGCGCGCTGGCCGATGTGGAGCGACTGGAGCGGCAGCGGACCTCGGCGGCCGAGGACACACGCCGGGAGCAGCAGCGGCTGATCGACGAACTGGCCTCCCAGCGGGCCGAGTTCAGCACCGAGCAGAACCGTCTTGAGGAAGAGGGCGCGCGCGAGGCCGACCGGCTGCGCCGCGAGTTGCTGCGGCTCTCGGGCGAACTGGAGAAGGCCCGGCGGGAGCGGGCGACGGCCGTCTCGGCCACCTCGAACACGGCGGGCCGGATGCAGGCGCTGGCCACGGCGACCCTGGCCGACCTGCGGGCGATGGAGGAGCGGCACAGCGACGAGGACGTCCTCGCCGACCTGCTGCACCTGGACCACCGCACCGCGCAGGCGGGCCGGCTGGCGGACTCCATCGCCGTGCTGACGGGAGCGCGCTCGGGACGGCGCTGGGCCCGGCCCATCGCGATGGAGTCCGTCCTGCGCGGCGCCATGGGCCGGATCGGCGGCTACCGCCGGGTGCGGGTGCACTCCGTCAGCGAGATCGCCGTCGCCGGTCACGCGGCCGAGGGCGTGATGCACGCGCTGGCCGAACTCCTCGACAACGCAACGAACTTCTCGCCGCCCACCGCCGAGGTGCACGTCTACGTGGAGGAGGTCCCGGCCGGGGTCATCGTCTCCGTGGAGGACAGCGGTCTGGTGATGGGCGACGTCCAGTTGCGGCGGGCGGAGAAGGCGGTGACCGGTGACGTGTCCGGGCTGGGCGGTCTGACCGGTACCCGGTTGGGGCTCGCGGTGGTCGGCAGGCTGGCCCGCAAGTACGGACTGAAGGTGTCGTTCCGGCCCTCGGCACGCGGCGGCACCGGTGTGCTGATGCTCGTACCGCAGGAGATCCTCACAAGCCCGGCGCCCACGGCCCCGGCCGCCTCCCCCGCGCCGCAGCCCGAACGACCCGTGTCCCCGCCCGCTCCCGTGCGCGAGGCCCCCGCACCGCCCGCCGAGGAGGTGGGCGGTCTGCCCAGGCGCCGTCGCGGACGGACCCTGGCCGAGGCCGAACGGTCCCGGTCGGCCTCGCGGGACACCACCGGACGGCCCGCCCCCGGACCCGACGAGGCCAGGGTCCGCGCCGCCCGCTTCAGCAGCTTCCGCGACGCCGTGCGCCCCGGAACGGCCCCCGGGGCCGTGGCGCCGCACACCCGAACCGGTGAAGCGCGCACGGACGGCCCGGCCGACACCCCCGCTGTCTCCCGTCCCCCCACGCAACCGCACACGCACCCGGAAGGCGACACCACTTCATGACCGGCCCGACCACCGCGGACGACACGCTCACCTGGCTCCTCGAGAGCCTGCTGGAGAAGACCCCGGGCGCCCGGCACGCGCTCGTCCTCTCCCGCGACGGCCTCAAGCTGTGCCGCACCCCGGAGTTGTCCGTCGACCAGGCGGACCAGCTCGCCGCCATCGCCGCCGGCATCCAGTCGCTGTCGCACGGGGCGTCCGTGGAGTTCGGCGACGGCAGCGGCGGCGTCCGCTCGGCGATGGCCGAGTTCTACGGCGGTGTGCTGTTCATCGTCGAGGCCGGCGAGGGCGCCCACCTGGCCGTCGTGACCGGCGAGGAGGCCGACCCGGGCGTGGTCGGCCACACGATGAGCGAACTGGTGGAGCAGCTCGGCGAACACCTGACCGCGCCGCCCCGCTCCTCATGAGCCGTCCGGGCAGGGACGACGCTCCCGACCGTCTCTACACCATCACGCGGGGACAGATCGGGACCGGCGCCGGCAGCACGCTGGACCTGGTCACGCTGATCGTCGCCGAGTCGGCGGCGGCCGCCGGCATGCAGTCCGAGCACGTGGCCGTCCTGCGGCTGACCAGGTTCCCCACCTCGGTGGTGGAGATCGCCGCCGAGCTGCGCCTGCCCGTCAGCATCACCAAGGTGCTGCTGTCCGACCTGCTGGCCACCGGCCATGTCAGCGCACGTCACCCGCGCCGCCCCGCCATCACCGACCCCGACATCCTGGAGCAGGTGCTCGTTGGACTCCGCAACCTCTGACGCGCGCACCCCGTTGGGTGCCTCCGCCGACAACGGTCTGAAGATCGTCGTCGTGGGCGGCTTCGGCGTCGGCAAGACCACGCTGGTCCGCTCGGTCAGCGAGATCCGTCCCCTCAACACCGAGGAGACGATGACCCGGGCGGGCGAGTCGGTGGACGACATCGCGCACGTCGGCACCAAGACGGCCACCACCGTCGCCTTCGACTTCGGCCGCATCACGCTGGACGCGCACAACGTGCTGTACCTGTTCGGCGCGCCGGGCCAGGAGCGGTTCTGGTTCCTGTGGGACCGGCTGTTCTCCGGCACGCTCGGCGCGGTCGTCCTGGTCGACACCCGGCGGATCGACGACTCCTGGTACGCCATCGACCGTCTGGAGCAGCACGGCACGCCGTTCATCGTGGCCTGCAACGACTTCGGCGGCCCGGTGCGCGCGGGCGCGGACGTACGCGCGGCGCTGGACCTCGACCCGCACGTACCGCTCGTCGACTGCGACGCCCGGTCCCGTGAGTCGGCCAAGGAGGTCCTGATCACTTTGGTCCGCCATGTGCAGGCCCGGTACGCCACGACCGCCGGGGTCAGAGGGGAACTGGTGTGATGTCCGAAGCCGTTCCGCTCGGCGGACCCCGCTTCCAGACCGAACCCGCCTGCCTGTACCGGGAGATGCGGCGCGACCACGGCTCCGTCGTCCCGGTGGAGCTGGACGGCGGCATCCCGGCCTGGCTGGTGCTGGGCTACCGCGAGCTGCATCAGGTGACCGGTGATCCGGCGCTGTTCAGCCGGGACTCAGAGCTGTGGAACCAGTGGGAGAACATCCCCGAGGGCTGGCCGCTGCTGCCGATGATCGGGCATCGCCAGCCCTCCGTCCTCTACACGGTCGGGGAGCGGCACCGGCAGCGGGCGGCGATGATCAGCAACGCGCTGGAATCGGTCGATCCCTTCGAACTGCGGCGCCAGGCCGAGCGGTTCGCGGACGAGCTGATCGACACCGTCTGCCTCTCCGGCGAGGCCGATCTGGTAGCCCAGTACTCGTCCCTGCTGCCGGTACGGGTCCTGGCGCACCTCTACGGCTTCCCGGACGACGAGGGGCCGGGGCTGGTCACCGCGCTCAACGACATGATCGACGGCCGGGAGCGGGCGCTGGCCGGGCAGTCCCACCTCGCCTCCTCCATGGCCCGGCTGGTCGCGGACCGTGCCGAGAAGCCCGCCGCCGACGTGGTCTCGCGGATGCTGGCGGACGAGAGCGGGTTCACGGCCGAGGAGATCGTCCAGGACCTGATGGTGATGATGGCGGCCGGACACCAGCCGACCGCCGACTGGATCGGCAACTCGCTGCGGCTGATGCTGACCGACGACCGCTTCGCCGCCTCCCTGTTCGGCGGCCGCAACAGCGTCGCGGAGGCGATGAACGAGGTCCTGTGGGAGGACACGCCCACGCAGAACGTGGCGGGCCGCTGGGCCGCGCGCGACACCCACCTCGGTGGGCGCCGGGTCCGCGCCGGTGACCTGCTGCTGCTCGGCCTCCAGGGCGCCAACTCCGACCCCCAGGTGCGTACCGACGCCTCCGGGCTGACCGGCGGCAACAACGCGCACTTCTCCTTCGGGCACGGCGAGCACCGCTGCCCCTTCCCGGCGCAGGAGGTCGCCGAGGTCATCGCGCGCACCGGCATCGAGGTCGTCCTCGACCGGCTGCCGGACATCGACCTGGCGGTGCCCGCCGGGTCCCTCACCCGTCGGCCCTCGCCCTGGCTGCGCGGGCTGACCGAGCTGCCCGTGCGGTTCACTTCGACCCCTGCCCTGGGAGGCATGCCACGATGACCACCGGTACCGGGATCTCCCGTATCGCCCTCGATCCCTTCGTCACCGACCTGGACGGCGAGAGCGCGGCCCTGCGCGCGGCCGGGCCGCTGGCGGCCGTGGAGCTGCCCGGCGGGGTGCCGGTGTGGGCCGTCACCCGGCACGCCGAGGCCAAGGCGCTGCTGACCGACCCGCGCCTGGTGAAGGACATCAACGTGTGGGGGGCCTGGCGCCGCGGTGAGATACCGGCGGACTGGCCGCTGATCGGGCTGGCCAATCCGGGCCGTTCGATGCTGACCGTGGACGGCCCGGACCACCGCCGGATGCGCACGCTGGTGGCGCAGGCGCTCACCCCGCGACGGGTGGAGCTGATGCGGGAGCGGATCGGCGAGCTGACCGCGGACCTGCTGGACGCGCTGGACGCCGACGGCGGGGTGGTCGACCTGAAGGCGGCCTTCGCCTACCCGCTGCCGATGTACGTGGTGGCCGAGCTGATGGGCATCGACGAGGCGCTGCTGCCCCGGCTGAAGGTGCTCTTCGAGAAGTTCTTCTCCACCCAGACCCCGCCCGCCGAGGTCGTCGCCACCCTGACCGAGCTGGCCGGGATGATGGCGGCGACCGTCGCGGCGAAGCGTGCCGAGCCGGGCGACGACCTCACCAGCGCGCTGATCCTGGCCTCCGCCGACGGCGACCACCTCACGGACGAGGAGATCGTCGCCACCCTGCAGTTGATGATCGCGGCCGGGCACGAGACGACGATCTCGCTGATCGTCAACGCGGTCGTCAACCTCTCCACCCATCCCGGCCAGCGGGAACTGGTGCTGTCCGGCAAGGCGGACTGGGCGGCGGTGGTCGAGGAGACGCTGCGCTGGTCCACGCCGACCTCGCACGTGCTGATCCGCTTCGCCACCGAGGACGTGCCGGTCGGCGACCGAGTGATCCCGGCAGGCGACGCGCTGATCGTGTCCTACGGCGCGCTGGGCCGCGACGAGGAGGCGCACGGGCCGAGCGCCGGGGAGTTCGACATCACGCGGGAGTCGGGGAACCGGCACATCTCCTTCGGCCACGGCCCGCACGTCTGCCCCGGCGCGGCACTGTCCCGGCTGGAGGCGGGGGTGGCGCTGCCCGCGCTGTACGCCCGGTTCCCGCACCTGGAACTGGCGGTCCCGGCCGCCGAGCTGCGCCACAAGCCGGTGGTCACCCAGAACGACCTGTTCGAGCTTCCGGTTCGCCTGAACGGGTGACTTGACTTCGAGCGCGCTTCAGCTCGTAGCGTCGCAGGCGCTCCGGTGCCCGGCGTCCCCCACGGGATGCCGGGCGGCTGGATCCGTCGCTAGATGGATGAAGGAGCGCCAAGTCGTCCGACATGACGATCGAGCACGTGCGAAAGGCTGGAACACCACATGCGACAGCGCAGTCTGCGGGACCTGCAAGTGTCGGCCATCGGCCTCGGCTGCATGGGCATGTCCGCTTTCTACGGGACGGCGGACCAGGACGAGGGCGTGGAGACCGTCCGCCGCGCCCGCGAGCTGGGCATCGACTTCCTGGACACGGCCCAGATGTACGGGCCGCTGACCAACGAGTCCCTGGTCGGCGAGGCGGTCCGTGGCCATCGTGACGAGTACGTACTGGCCACCAAGTTCAACTTCCGGATGGACGACGCGGTGCCGGGCGACATGTCCAGCGTGGGCCGCCAGGACGGCTCGGCCGAGCATGTCCGGTCCTCGGTGGAGGGCTCGCTCCAGCGGCTCGGCACCGATCACATCGACCTGTACTACCAGCACCGGGTCGACCCGGACGTGCCGATCGAGGAGACGGTGGGCGCACTGGCCGAGCTGGTCGCCGAGGGCAAGATCGGGCACATCGGACTGAGCGAGGCGAGCGCGGAGACGCTGCGCCGGGGCAACGCGGTCCACCCGATCACGGCCGTGCAGAGCGAGTACTCGCTGTGGTCGCGGGACGTGGAGGCGGAGGTGCTGCCGACCTGCCGCGAGCTGGGCATCGGCTTCGTCGCCTACTCGCCGCTGGGCCGGGGCTTCCTCGCGGGCCGGTTCTCCTCCCTCGAGGAACTGGACGAGAACGACTACCGCCGCAGCAGCCCCCGCTTCACCGACCAGCACCTCCAGGCCAACCTGCGTCTCGCGGCCAAGGTCAGGGAGATCGCCGAGAAGAAGGGCGTCACCCCCGCCCAGCTCGCCCTCGCCTGGGTCCTCGCCCAGGGCGACCACATCGTCCCCATCCCGGGCACCAAGCGCCGCTCCTACCTCGAACAGAACGCGGCCGCGGTCGACATCGTCCTCACCCCCGAGGAACTCTCGCAGATCGACGCCGAGTTGCCCGAGGTCTCCGGCGAACGATACGACGAGGCGGGGATGCGAGCCGTCAACCGCTGAGCCGTGCCGTCCGGCCGGGACCCGCGTACGTCGCCGGGTCCCGGCCGGCGTGTTCCGCTAGTGCTGCGACCGGAAGGGTTTGCCGGAAAGCTGGCGGCGTCCGGTGCGGTGCATCGCAAGGCGGAGCATCGCCCGCGTACTGGATGTACTCGGGCGATGCGACAACGCGGCGAGGTGCCGTGCCGGACGCCGCGAGCCGGTGACCCTTCCCGGTCACCGCACTAGCGGCCCATCATCCCGGCCGCCCGGTTGCCCCGGCGTTCGCCCGCCCGGTTGGCCGCGGTGGCCATCAGGGCGAGGCACAGGCCGACCGCTCCGGCGACGATGTTGCTGATGACCGTACGGGTGGTGCTGACGTTGCCCGCGACCACCCAGGGGGCGACGATCATCCAGATGCCGATGAGGGCGGCGGCCCAGGCGCGGGCGTGGGTGCGCTCGTAGGCGTGGCCGAAGCCGCTCATCAGCAGGGCGTAGGCGACGCCCGCTATCAGGTTGTTCACCGCGAGCGTGGTGAAGCCGTTGAAGCCCACGATCCACGGGGAGGCCGCCATGTACAGCCCCGTGATCAGGGCCATCGCCTCGACGGCCTGTCCCTGCTTGGTCGCGGCCGCCCTCTCCGCGAGCACGAAGCGCTCCCGCATCTCCAGGACGTCCGGGTGCGTCTCCATCGTGGTGTGCATTCGTTCCGTCATGATCGCGCCTCCTGCGTAGGGGCTCCACGTCCTTATGTGAATTTTACGCCCGGGCACCACCGAAAACACCGCACACAAGTCGAAATGGGACCTACTTCGCCGGCTTCAGATCCGTGATCTTGCGCGTCGCCAGGTCGGACTGGACGTCGATCCGGGTGACCTCCGGGTTCTTGCCGTCGCTCCAGGTCAGGGTGACCCTGCTGGTGGCGTGGCCCATACCGGATCCGGTGTAGGCGACCTTCCACTTCACGGGGACGTTCTGGGCGAAGAGGATGCCGTCGGCGTGGTTCCGCTTCTCCCAGGCGGCGACTTTCCCTCGGGCGGAGGCGGAGAGGTAGAAGTCGCGCAGCGCCTTGGCGTCGGCGCCGCTCGCCGGGTCCTCGGTCTCCCAGGCGGCGTCGATGTAGGCGCCGTAGAAGTCGGTGACGCGCTGGGTGACATGGCGCGGGTCGCCCTGGGCGGTTGCCGCCGCGGCGGGCCGGGCCGTGGCGGAGGCCGTGCCCGCGAGCGCCGGGGTGACGGCGGCCAGGGCGAGGCCCGCGGCGAGGGCGGCGACGGTCAGCGGAGTCGTACGAACGCGGATGGACATGTGTCTCGATTCACCGGATTCCACGCGACCGGGCCGATCCCGGTCGTTGACGGTGCCTAAGACCGCAATTCCCGCGCCCTGGTTCCCGTTTCCCGCGCTTTGCCGTCCCGCCGTCGCGCGCGCACCCGGCCGGCGTCGGGCCATCGCACGTCGTAGGCCCAGCCGAGACCCTCGAACCAGCGGATCAGGCGGGCGCTGGCGTCCAGTTGCCCGGGGAGGACACCGTGCCGGGCGCTGGTCGGGTCCGCGTGGTGGAGGTTGTGCCAGGACTCGCCGAACGACAGCGGGGCCAGCCACCACACGTTGCCGGAACGGTCCCGGCTGCGGAAGGGATGCGCACCGGTCGCGTGGCAGATGGAGTTGATGGACCAGGTCACATGGTGCACCAGGCACACCCGTACCAGTCCGGCCCAGAAGAACGCCGTCGCGGCGCCCGTCCAGCTCCCGGTGATCAGCAGCCCGAGCAGGGCGGGCAGCGCCAGCGACAGCACCACGAACACCGCGAAGCCCCGCGAGATCAGCCGCAGCGCCGGGTCCCGCTCCAGGTCGGGCGCGTACTGGGACGTGGAGGCGTGATCGGTGTCGAACAGCCAGCCGAGGTGGGCGTGGAACATCCCCTTGGCGAGCGCCCCCGGGGTGCGGCCGTAGCGCCAGGGCGAGTGCGGGTCGCCCTCGCGGTCGGAGTACCGGTGGTGCTTGCGGTGGTCGGCGACCCAGGTCAGCAGCGGCCCCTGTACGGCGAGGCTGCCCGCGACGGCGAGCGCGATCCGCAGCGGGCGGCGCGCCTTGAACGAGCCGTGGGTGAAGTACCGGTGGAACCCGACCGTGATCCCGAGCCCGCTGACCAGGTAGAACACGGCCGCGAGCACGACGTCCAGGGGGCTGAGCCCGTCGCGCCAGGCCAGTGGGACGGCGGCGAGGAGCGCGAGGAAGGGGACGGCGACGAAGACCCCGATGAGGATCTGCTCGGCGTTCGGCCGGGACCGTGTCCGGCCGGGGGACGGTACGGCGTCCGGGATCTCCGGCGCTTTTGGGACTTCCGGCACGGGCGGGACCTTTCCGCTGGAAACGGGCACTGGGTGGGCCCGGTGGAGGGTGACTACTCGGCGGCGGTGAGGGCCAGCACGGCGTTCTGGCCGCCGAAGCCGAAGGAGCTGCTGATGGCGGCGCGCATCGGCGTGGGACGGGGGACCTTGGCGACGACGTCGAGGTCGATGGCCGGGTCCTGGGTGTGCAGGTTGGCGGTGGGCGGGATGAGCTGGTGCCGCAGGGTGAGGGCGGTGCAGGCGGCCTCGATGGCGCCGGCGCCGCCGATGGCGTGGCCGATGGCGCCCTTGACGGCGGTGACCGGGGGCGGGCGGTGGAAGACCTGGCGGAGGGCGTTGTGCTCGGCGAGGTCGCCCTGCGGGGTGGAGGTGCCGTGGGCGTTGACGTGGTCGATGTCCTCGGGGGCCAGCCCGGCGTCGAGGAGGGCGCTGCGGATGGCGCGGGCGGCACCGTCGCCGCCGGGGTGCGGGGAGGTGAAGTGGTGGGCGTCGCAGGAGGCGCCGTACCCCGCGACCAGGGCGGTGGGCCGGGCGGCGCGGGCACGGGCGTCGGCGGTGCGTTCCAGGACGAGGACGGCGGCCCCCTCTCCGAGGACGAAGCCGTCGCGGTCGCGGTCGAAGGGGCGGGACGCCTCGTGCGGGGCGTCGGCGCGGCGGGACAGGGCGCGCATCTGGGCGAAGCAGGCGGCGGTCATCGGCAGCCGGGCGGACTCGCTGCCGCCGGCCAGGACCAGGTCGCAGGCGCCGGAGAGCAGCAGGTCGCGGGCGAGGCCGACGGCGCTGGTACCGGAGGCGCAGGCGGTCGAGACGACCAGGTTGGGGCCGGTGGCACCGAGGTCGAGGGCGATCTCGGCGGCGGCCATGTTGGGCACGCTGCGCGGCAGGGCGAGCGGGGAGACCCGGTCGGGGACGCGGGCTGCGAGCCGGTCGAACTCGGCCTGCCAGCCCTGCATGGAGCCGGTTCCGACGCCCATGACGATGCCGATGCGCGGGCCGTCCCAGTCACCGGGGGTGAGCCCGGCGTCGGCGACGGCCTCGCGGGCGGCGAGCAGGGCGAAGGTGGTGAACCGGTCCAGCCGGCGGCTGAGCCGGTGCCCGAGCAGCCCCGGTGCGTCGAGGTCCGGCACCCGGCAGGAGAACGCCACGGGCAGCCCGTCGAGTCCGGGGTCGGCGGTGGCCGTGGAGGTCCCGGCGCACAGCCCCTCCCAGGCGGAGGCCTGGCCGACACCGGCCGGGGTGACCAGTCCGAGTCCGGTGACGGCCACGGGGGCGCGCCGGGTGGCTTGACCTGCGTTCACGAGCTGCATGAGCGGTGATTATCCGGACCTCCCGCCCACTCCCCCGGCCGCCACGACCCGTTCGGCCCAGGTCGCCACGGGCTACCACCCGGATGCCCGAACGTCCTTGACGTGCCGCGTCACTTCGGGCCGTTGGCCGGGAGCGCGGCGGGCGCGGCCGGGCGACGGCGGGACCGCGCCCGGCCCGGTCCGTTCTGGCTGAGCAACGCCTCCGCCGCCAGGCGAAGTCGGCGGGCCGTCGTGCGGCACGCGGCGGCCTGGCGGGCGAGGGTGGGTCTGCTCCACTCCGGGGCGGCGACCCGGCCGTTCAGGGTGGCGGCGGTGGCGAGGAGACGGCGGGCGTAGCCGTCCATCAGATCGGCGTCGGTGCGCAACTGAGCTACTCGGTCGAGGAGTTCGGCGGCTATCGGGTGGTCGGGCGTGGAGTGGCTCACCATGACGGCTCCCGGTGGCGGAGGTTCAGCGCGGCAGGACGGCGCCCGCGGCGCGGTGGACCATGAACTGGGGGCAGGCCACGACGAAGAGCGGCCGGGCGGTGTCGATGCCGAGCCTGCGCAACTGCCCCGCCATGGGTTCGGCGGCGGCGGTGTCCAGCCGCAGCCGCACCCCGGCCCCGGCGTGCAGCCGGGGGCGCCCGGAGGTGCGGATCGCGGTGCGTACGGTGCTGTCCCCGCGTCGCCCGTACAGCGCCCAGTCCGGCTCCGGGCAGCGCACACCGGGTCCGAGGCGGCCGAGGACGGCGATGCCGAGACCGGGCGCGCTGAGCCGGAGCCGGGGGCCGGTGAGGTGGGCCTCGGCGGCCGCGCGTATCGCGGGCTGGCCCCAGACCTCGCGGGCCGTCACCCGGGCCTCCTCGGTGGTGACGGCGAGGGAGAGGACGTGGCGGCCGGTGCGGCGCAGGTCGGCGCGGCGCAGCAGGTCGGTGGCGAAGTCGGCCGGGTGGGGCCGCCACAGGTCGTCCACCGGGACGGACAGCGCGATCTCGGTGTACGGGCCGAGGGTGGAACAGCGGTGCTCGTACAGCGAGAGCACGGCGAGGGTGCGCCGGCCGATTCCGCTGGGCCGCATCCAGGGCACGTCGGGCAGCAGGGCCCGTACCGCCTCGGTGTCGACCGGGAAGCAGAGGTGGGCGGCGGCGGAGTCCTGGTAGCGCACGGGCACGCCGACCGGGCCGGTCGTCGTCGGCACCGAGGAGGTCGCCAGGGTGAGGAAGGGGTGTCCCTCGGGTGGCTGCGCCGGATCCTTGAGCTGGTACGCCTGGCTGCGCACGACCGGACCCCGGTACGGCGTGAGGGCCTCGTCGAGGTGTGCGCGGGCCTCGGGGGCGACGGTGCGCAGATGGCCGATGTACTCGCGCAGCAGGTGGGACTCCGGGAAGGCGCGGGTCGGCCCGGTGTAGCGGGCGTCGTACCGGTTGGGGTGCGGGGCGGCGGGGGCGGCGGCCGGGACGAGATCGTGCTCGTTGGTGACGTGGCCGACCCAGGTGCGGGGGTCGGCGGGCCGTCCGGCGGGGTCCGGCGCGCCGACGGCGACGACGTGGGTGAGCCGGTAGGCGCGGCAGAACCCGGCGTCGCGCGCGAGGTTGAGGAGTGCGGTACCGCCCTCGCCGTGCCCGATCAGGGCGATCTCGGCGCCGCGCGGGATGCCGTGCTCCTCGATGGCGGGCCGGAGTGCGCGGGTGTACGGCGAGTCGGCGGTGAGCTGTTCCCGCCAGGCGCCGACGACGTCACGCGGGGAGCCGTGCCGGGGGCGTCCGGAACTGCTGCCGGGGGCCTGGACGACGTACCGGACCACGCCGTCGGGACCGCGCACGTTCTGCACGAGGACGCGGCCCTCGGGGGCGAGGGTCTCGATGTTGCGGAGGAAGCCGAGGAGTGAGCCCTCGGTGGCCAGGGCCTGCCGCTCGGTGCCGGTGAGGGCGACGGCCTCGGCGGCGCGCTGCTCCCCTCCGGCCGGCGGCCGCGCGGGAGCGGGCGGCTCGGCGTCCAGCAGGAGGCGCACACGCAGGAGTTCGTCCAGCACGGGGGTGAGCGCAGCGAGCGAGCGCTGGGCGCCGGGGTCCCGGAAGAGAGCGCGCAGGGCGCGTACGGCCTCGCGGTCGCCCTTGGTGCCGAGGGCCTCGGTGAGGCGGCGCATGCCGGGGTCGCGGGCCAGTTCGGGGTGGCTGGCGAGCACGGCGGCGACGCGCAGCCGCAGCGAGGTGACGGCCATCAGCGCGGCCAGGGGCTCCCCGCCCCGGCGGGCGCCGAACAGCCACACGATCCTTCTGCGCGCGCCCCCGGCGGGGGAGCCCAGGCCGCGCGGGTCCGTCAGGGCGCGCAGCAGCGCCCAGCGGGCGGTGAGTCCCGTACGGGGGTGGCGGGCCGCGCGTCTGTGGGGCGGGGCGAGCAGGGCGTCCGCGGTGCGCTCGGCGACGGCGCGTACGCTGTCCGCGACCTCGGCGACCTCGCGGGCGCCGTCGCGAAGGAGTCGCTCGGTGGTGCGCTCGCCGGCGTCCTGCCCGCCGGGCGCGGGCCGTCCGGGTGCGTGGCCGTCCGCTCGCATCCGACGCTCCCTCGGTTCAGACGACGTACGACGGGATGCGACCGCGTCCGGCGGGACGCGGCCTCGTGCCCATCGTCGGCCAGGGCTTGCGCGCCCGCACCTGCGTCCGCCGGATGCCGGGCCGTGCGGGCCGGCGGCCTTTCCGTTCCGGCGCCGGGCGGGCGGCGACTGTGGGGGATGTGGGCGGGCGCCGCCGAACGGGCGACCCCGTGTCAGCCTGCCAGGCCCGCCGCGAGGACGGCGCCGAGTTCCCAGCACGCCTCGGTGTCGGCCTTGCCGGGCGCGCCGGTGACGGTGACGGGCTCGGCGGCGCGGCGCCAGCCGAGGCCGGTGGCGACGGTCTCCACGGAGCGGACGGCGCCGGTCACGTCGTTGCCCCCGTGCACCCAGTAGCCGAAGGGACGGCCCCGGGTGTCGTCCAGGCACGGGTAGTAGATCTGGTCGAAGAAGTGCTTGAGGGCGCCGGACATGTATCCGAGGTTCGCCGGGGTGCCGAGGAGGTAGCCGTCGGCGGCCAGCACGTCGGAGGCGGTCGCGGCGAGGGCGGCACGCCGGACGACGCGGACGCCCTCGATCTCCGGCGCGGTGGCGCCGGAGACGACGGCCTCGAACAGTTCGCGGCAGTGCGGCGACGGCGTGTGGTGGATGATCAGCAAGGTGGGCACGCCCGCACCCTGCCGTGCCGGAGCCCCGGTCCGCAAACAGGGCTGCCGGAAGTGCGGGTATGGGTGCGACGATGCCGGGCACCGTTAGGGAACGTGAGAGGAGCCCTCGTGGCAGAGGAAGAGCAGCGGGCACCGGCGGCGGTGGTGTTCGACACGCTGGGCATCGCCTATGAGCAGGCGTTCGCCGCCTCCGGGCCGCATCTGGCCTCACTGAGCTGGCTGGTGGACCACCTGATGCCGGGCAGCCGGGTGCTGGACGTGGGCAGCGGCACCGGCCGGCCCACCGCCGAGGCGCTCGCGCGGGCCGGGCACCGGGTGCTGGGCGTCGACGTGTCGCCGGTGATGGTCGACCTGGCCGCGCGCCAGGTGCCGGACGCCGAGTTCAAGGTGGCCGACATCCGCGAGGTCGAGCTGGCGGAAGGGTCGTTCGAAGCGGTCTGCGTGTATTTCTCGCTGCTCCAGATGTCCCGTGACGAACAGCGGGACGTCCTCGCCTCGCTGGCGCGGGCGCTGCGCCCGGGCGGTCTCGCGGTGCTGGCCACGGTGCCGGTGGACGTGGCGGACGCGGAGTTCGAGTTCATGGGGCAGCCGGTGCGGGTGAGCAGCTTCTCCCCCGACGACTTCGCCCGGCTGGCCACGGACGCGGGGTTCTCCGTGCTGTCCGAGGCGCACGCCACCTTCGTTCCGGCGCACGCCGACGCCGGGCCGGAGCCGCATCTGTTCCTGTACTGCCGGCGTACGGCGTACTGAACCCCCGGCTCCCCGCAGGGAACCGGGGGCTCTCGGCTCAGTAGCGCAGACGCCGGGCGCGGAGCAGCATCACCAGGCCGGAGGCGGCCAGCAGGACACCGAGGGCGGCGGGCCACAGGCTGGCTCCGGTCTCGGCGAGGCCGCCGTTGCCCACGGCCTGCGGCTCCAGATCGGCGGGCGGCGGGGTGGTGACGGCGGCGGCTTGCGCCTGGGCGGACCCGGAGACCTGGGGCGCGGCGGTGGTGGCCGGGGCGCCGGACTCGTCCCGCCGGGCGGTGCCACCCTGGTTCTTCGTGGTGTTGGCCGGGGCCGTCGCCGCGTCGACGCGCGGTGCCTCGGCGGGGCCGGACTGTGCGGGCTGCTCCGCCGGGGCCGTGCCGGCCGACTGTGCGGGCTGCTCGGGGCTTCCGGGCTGCTGCGGCTGCTCCGACTGCTCCGGCCCGGACCCGGCGGGATTCCCGGGCTCGGCGGTCGCGCTCGGCCCGGCGGAGTTCTGACCGCCGCCGGGCTGCTCGCTGGGCCCGGCGGTCCCGCCCGTGCCGCCGTCGCCCTTGCCGTCGTCGCCGGGGCCGCAGTCACGGCCCGAGTTGATGCAGTCGACCATGGTCCGCATCAGGCCCTCGTCGAAGACGTCGATGAAGTCGCCGTGGTCGGTGACCGGCTTGTGCTGCTGCTCGGGGAAGGAGTCGACCGCGAACAGCGGGGTGCTCTTCCCGCCGTCGTTCAGGCTCGGCGCGTCCACGTCGTAGACGATCCGCTGGACCAGCTGCGGGATGGCCTTGAACCCCTCGGGGCAGTTGCCCTGGGCGTCGGCGAAGGCCACGTGGGTGCGGTGGTTGGCGCTGTCGGTGTTGCGGCCGTCCCAGCAGCTCTGGAAGTGGAAGCTGCGCACCACGTCGCTCCCCGACGGGCACAGCGGGTACTTGTCCTTGAGCTGCCGGTCCTCGAACCCGGTGCAGCTCCAGGAGGCATTGGCGTTGGCGGGTCCGTTGACGAACGCCTTCGCGTCACCGGTGATGATGCGCAGCAGCCGCGGCATCTCGGTGACCTTGCCGCTCGGGCTGCCGACGAAGGTCAGGGTGACCTCCTTGGGCGTGACGATCTGGCCCGCGTTGCCTTCCGTGCCACCGCCCGGCGCTCCGGCGTCCCGCTCCTGCTTGCCGTTCTGCAGACGCAGCACCGGCCAGTAGTACGTGGACTTGTCGCCCTGGTCGGCGCAGCTCGTGCCGGCGTTCGCGAGGTCCTGGTCGCTGGCGAAGGCGGTGTTGGACTGGTTGCCGACGTAGTCGTGGAAGTGGTGGGCCCCGTTGGAGACGCCGGGCGCCACGATCACGTTGTCCGAGTTGAACAGGCCGTTCTCGTTGACGCCGCACTCGGTGCGGAAGGTGCCGCCGGGGGGCGCCTCGGGGGCGTTGGGCGGTACGGAGTCGATGTCCGCGTAGTCGGCGGCGACGGGCCCGTTGCCGCCCTGGCCGGTGCCGCCGTTCTGGCCCTGGCCCTGCGCCTGACCCTGACCCTGGTTCTGCTCGCCGCCCTCGGAGGGCGCGGCGGACTGGCCACCGGGGGCCGCCTCGGCGGGGCGCAGGGTGCAGGGGGCGAGCGCGTCGAGCTGGTCGGGGCGGTTCCCGGCCCGGCCGATGGCGTCGGCGATACGGCCCAGGGTCGCGGTCCGCTTGTCCTTCAGCGGGTTCATCACCGAGTTGTCGGCGGCCGCGGGGTCCTGGCGGAGTGCGTCCGCCGACTGCTGGAGCCGCTGGTACGCCTCCGCGATCTGCTGGTCCAGCAGGGCCAGTTCACGGTCGACGTCCCCGCGGGCCGCCTCCGGTACGTCGGTCAGCCGCGCGCCGGCGTCGGGGCAGTCGATGGTGGCCATCCCGGCCGATCTGAGAGATGCGTCGGTCGCGTCGCCGGAGCCCTGTCCGCTCCAGCCGCCTTCGCTGGCCGACGCGTAGACGTTCGCCGCGACGAGGCCGCCGCCGCCGAGCATCAGCGCGACCGCGGCGAGCGTCACGCGTCGTGCGCCGGTCGGGCGCCTGCGCCTGTTCGGTTCCAAGATCGTCCCCTGCGAGTCGTGGTCGGTGGGGCACGGGATGCCCCACACCCGTACGCGGGATGGTGCCGGTGCGTTCAGCCCGGCCCGGAATTCGTGGCGAACTCCTGAGAAAAAGCGGCCAGATGGGGCGCAAGAGGTCAGGAGCCCGCTCTCGCGGGGGAGTTGGCATCGCGGGGGCCCAGTGTGCCCATCCGAACACGGCAACGAACATCACAAATACGTATCGGACATTCCACCCGGTGACCTTCACACGAGTGACACAAGTTGGCTAGGTTGACCGCAGGCCGCCCGGCTCCCCCGTCCCCAGGAGCCCGCAGCGGCGCCCGGTGCGGGAGATTCGACCGACTTCCGGGCGCGCCGGCCCGACTGCCCCACGGGGCGAGGAAGGAGTCGTCTCCCATGGCGCCGGAGAGTCACGAAGAGGTTCGGCAGCGGATCGACTCCCTCTATGCACGGGCCGAGAGCGCGACGGGCAACTACAACGCCACCCGTGCGATGGCGGCCGCCGCCCGCAGGCGGGGCGTCCCGCTCGGCAAGCGGTCCGGCGGCCGTCCGGACCCGGCACCCGACGCCGCGACCCGCCAGTGGTTCGACGCCGCCCGCGCCAAGGCCGGACCGACCGTGGCCGCCGCGCTTCCCGCTGACCGGATGCCCGCCATCGGCCCTGCCGTGGGCCGGACCTGGACCGCCGCCGAGCCGGGACTGCCCGGCGTCGTGCCCGAGACGCCCGCACTGCCCGCGGGTTCCTCACAGCGTCCGCTTGCCGAGCTGACGGGCGGCACGTCCTCCGCCCCGGTGCTGGAGGCGGCGGGTGCGGCGGCCGTGCTTGCCCCGGTGGCGGCGCTGCCGGCCGTGCCGAGCGCGCCCGAACCGAGTCCCCCCGCCCTGCCCGCCGGCAGCCCGGACCTCGCGGGTTCTCCCGCCCCGACGCCGCCCGGCGGCGACCCCGGAGAGCTGCCGGTTCCGGGCGCCGCCTCCGGCCGCCGCTCCCCCGCCGGCCTCAAGGCGGGCAACCGCCGCAAGCTCGCCTCCGCCAGGGATCTGCTGTCCCGCCACTCCTGGAACGCCGCCCCGGCGCAGGCGTGGGGCACCTCGCGGACCGGCGGCGCACAGGCCGCCGCGCCGGGGATCGCCGGCTTCGGCGCGGCGCAGGCATCACCCGCCCCGGCCGGCGAGTGGTCCGTGCCGGCCTCCGTCACGGACACCGGCCCGCTGACGTACCCGATGCCGACCGCGCTGGGCGACACCGGCTCGCTGCCCTACCCGATCCCCGGCCCGCTGAGCGACACCGGCGGCCTGAGCTACCTGGCCCCGGCCCCGCAGACCGACACGGGCACACTGCCGGCCGTGGACACCAGCGCGTACACGTCCGGTCACGACACCGGCGCTTTCCTCACGACGGCCTCGGTGGCGCCGGCGTACGACACGGGGGCCTTCCCGGCCGTACCCGCGGTGGCCGAAGCCGCCCCGGTCCCGGCGTACGAGACGGGCGCGTCCCCGGCCGTGTCCGCGGTGGCCGAAGCCGCCCCGGTCCCGGCGTACGACACGGGCGCGTCCCCGGCCGCGCCCGCGGTGGCAGAGGTGATCACGGCAGCGGCTCCCGCGTACGGGACCAGTGCCTTCCCGGCGGCCCCCGCGTTCCAGCCCGCGCCGGCCCCGGCCGCCGCCTCCCGGTCCGCGCTCCCCTCGGCCCCCACGCCCGCTGAGGCAGCCGTGGCCGCCCGGCCCCCGGCTCCCGCCCCCGGGACCGGCACCTTCACCACCCCCCTCACCCCCCGCCCCGAGTCCGCCCACGCACTCCGTGCCGCCAAGGCCATCGCCTTCGCCGCGGCCCAGGTCGGCAAGCCGTGCGTCTGGGGCGCTACCGGTCCCGACTCGTTCGACTGCTCCAGCCTCATCCAGGGCGCCTGGCGCACGGCCGGGGTCGAGCTGCCGAGGGCCGCGCACGAGCAGGCGTCGGCCGGTGTCGAGGTGGCGCTCGGCGCCGCGCTCCCCGGGGACCTGGTGATCTTCTTCGAGGACGACCGGCATGTGGGCCTGTACGTCGGCAACGGCACGATGATCCACGCGCCGGGGCCGGGCGCGACCATCCGCGAGGAGTCGGTCCACGGCGCCGGGGAGGCCGCGATCCACCGGGTGATCCGGCCCGCCTGACCGCACATAAGAGCTGCTTATGAGCCCATAGACCGGACCCGTGTACTAAGTTAGGGCTGCCTTAGCTTAGGCTTCCTGATCGAGTCGCCTGTCCACGCTCGAAGGGAACCTGATCATGCCGCGCCCCCTGCGGGTAGCCATCGTAGGAGCCGGCCCCGCCGGGATCTACGCCGCCGACGCCCTGCTGAAGTCCGAGACGGCCGCCGATCCGGGCGTGTCCGTCGACCTCTTCGAGCGGATGCCCGCCCCGTTCGGCCTGATCCGCTACGGCGTGGCACCCGACCATCCGCGTATCAAGGGCATCATCACCGCCCTGCACCAGGTCCTCGACAAGCCGCAGATCCGTCTCTTCGGCAACGTCGACTACCCGCGCGACATCAATCTGGACGACCTGCGCGCGTTCTACGACGCGGTGATCTTCTCCACGGGCGCGATGGCCGACCGTGACATGTCGATCCCGGGTATCGACCTGGACGGTTCCTACGGCGCGGCCGACTTCGTGTCGTGGTACGACGGCCACCCCGACGTGCCCCGCACCTGGCCGCTGAAGGCCGAGAAGGTCGCCGTCCTCGGTGTCGGCAACGTCGCCCTGGACGTGGCCCGTGTCCTCGCCAAGACGGCGGACGAACTGCTGCCGACGGAGATCCCGCAGAACGTCTACGACGGTCTGAAGGCCAACAAGGCCCTGGAGGTCCACGTCTTCGGCCGCCGCGGTCCGGCACAGGCGAAGTTCAGCCCGATGGAACTGCGCGAGCTGGACCACTCCCCCAACATCGAGGTCATCGTCGACCCCGAGGACATCGACTACGACGCGGGCTCCATCGAGACCCGGCGCGGCAACAAGCAGGCCGACATGGTCGCCAAGACGCTGGAGAACTGGGCGATCCGCGACGCCGGTGACCGCCCGCACAAGCTGTTCCTGCACTTCTTCGAGTCCCCGGTGGAGATACTCGGAGAGAACGGCAAGGTCGTCGGCCTGCGCACCGAGCGCACCGCGCTGGACGGCACCGGCAACGTCAAGGGCACCGGCGAGTTCAAGGACTGGGACGTCCAGTCGGTCTACCGCGCGGTGGGCTACCTCTCGGAGAAGCTGCCCAAGCTGCCCTGGGACCTGGAGACGGGCACCGTCCCGGACAAGGGCGGCCGGGTCGTCGAGGAGAGCGGCGCCCACCTGACGTCGACGTACGTCACGGGCTGGATCAGGCGCGGCCCGGTCGGTCTGATCGGCCACACCAAGGGTGACGCCAACGAGACGGTGGCCAACCTGCTCGACGACCACGCAGCCGGCCGGCTGCACACTCCGACCGCACCGGACCCGGAGGCGGTGTACGCGTTCCTGGCCAGCCGGGGCGTCCGTTTCACCACCTGGGACGGCTGGTACAAGCTGGACGCCGCCGAGCGCGCCCTCGGTGAGCCGCACGGCCGCGAGCGCGTGAAGCTCGTGGAGCGCGAGGACATGCTCCGGGAGAGCGGCGCCTGATCCCGAGGCACCCGCTGACAGCCGAAACGGCGAAGAGCCCCGACGAGACCGGCATCCCGGCCCTCGTCGGGGTTTCGCGCACCAGGGCCCCACGGGGCGCGGGTGAGGCGCGTCGGGGGCGCGCGCGACCGCGCATGCCCCCGCCGACGCGCCGCCCCGGGGCCCCGGCGCCCCGATGACGGCGCATACCCGTGATACTGGAACGCGCACCGGCCCCCATCAGCAGATTGGCCCATGTCGAACTCCGCCACCGACCGCGCCCCCGTCCCGCAGACGATCTGGGCGGCCCGCGGCCGTCACACCGGTCCCGCTCCCGAGGACGTCGTCCGCCGCACCCTGAGAGAGCGCCGGGCGAGCGGGGACCTGGACGACTTCTCGGAGCCGTCCGTCCCCGAGGGCTCCACCGACCGCGTCTTCGAGGCGCGCTGGCGCGCCGGGGGCACCGTCACCGTGCGGGCCCGGCTCACCCTCGTCTCCGTGCCGGAGCGGCCGGAGCACGAGTGGACACTCGTCGCGGAGGCCGAGCGGCTGTGGGAGCAGGCGTGGCCCTCACCGGCCACCCTGTTCTGGCCCGAGTCCGGTCCGGCGTCCGGGGACGGCGGGTGGGACCACCACCCGACCGTGCCGGGACTGCGGTTCCGGCAGGTCAACGCGCTGCCCCTGGACGACCGGGAGATGCGCAGGCGACTGCGGGACGCGGCCCGTGAGGCCTGGAGCGTCAATGTGGTCGTGCACGAGGCGATGACGCCGGACGAGCGCGGCAGGCTGCCGCTGGCCCGGCTGCTGCCCCCGGGGCTGCGCCACCGGGTGATCGAGCACCGGGCGACCCCGCAGCAGTTCCGGGCGGTCAACTGGGCGCTGAAGGACCTCGGGGTGGAGGTGCCGCGCGGCGGGGCCGTACTGCTGCCCCCGGACCCGGCACCCGCGGGGTACGACCGGCGGGCGTACGCCGTGCGCAGCGTCTTCCTGGACGGCTCCGAGCCTGCCGAGCTGGTCACGGCCCTGCGGGACTTCGTCGCCCTGTCGCGCCCGAGGCCGCGCGGTCTCGGTGAGGCGCTGACCGCTCTGCGGGACAACTGGACGCTGATGACAGCGCAGGAGGAGCTGGAGCGGGAGCGGCGAAGGGTCGAGCGGTACCGGGAGGCGCTGGAGGCGATGACGAAGTCGCGGGATCTGTACCGCGAGGCCGCCGAGCAGGCCCACGAGGCGCTGTCCGCGTACCGCGACACCCCGCTGCCCGTCCTGCCCGAGCAGCGGCCCGAGGGACGCAACCAGTCGCCGTTGCAGCAGCTCACCAGGACGTTCGAGCGGCTGAGGATTCCGGCGTGGGGGCAGCGGCCCGAGAACCCCGGGACCGCCCCCGAGCGGGAGACCGAGGGCGGCGACCGGGTGTGACCCGGCGGCTGTGGCGCGCCACAGCGGGCAGAAGGAAAAGGGCGCGGACGGGCCGCGCGCCGGGAGGGGGCAGGGTCCATGGACAACTCCACGATCGTGCTGGTGGTCGCGGCCGTCGCGGCGGCGGTGGTGCTGGGGTTCGCCGTCGTCCTGCTGGTGCGGCTGGTCAAGGCGCGTCGGTCGCTGCGGGACGCGGGGCTGCCGACCGGGCCGCGCTGGGTGTTCTGGGGCGCCGTCCTCTATCTGGTGCTGCCGACCGATCTGCTCCCCGACCCGGTCTACCTCGACGACATCGGCGTCCTGCTGCTCGCCCTGCGCAGCATGCGCGCCGCGACACGCCCGCTGCCGGAGAAGCCCGGCGACTTCTGAACGGGCGGCGGGCCGGTGCGGTTCGGGTGATCCCGTACGGGTTTCGGCCGACCGGGTGAGCGCACGGGTGGTGCGGGTGAGCGACGAAAGGCCCGCCACCTCGGAGTACGGCCTCGCCTGACGGAGCGCGGCAGTGTAGACATGGGCACATGCTGCGACTGCCCGGCCGGCCCGATCTGCGGGCGCCCCGTTCCTTCGGGCATCCGCGTGCGCCCATGGGGGCGCCGCAGCCGGGCGGTCAGGGTGAGGGCGGTCCGCCCGGCGTTCTGCGTGCGGCGACGGGGCGCAGCGTCGCGGGGCAGGTGTTCCTGCTCCAGGTGGTGATCGTGCTGCTGCTGGTCGTGTCGGCCGTGGTGGCCCAGGTGCTCCAGGTACGGCACGACAGCGATCTGGAGGCCCGCAACCGCTCCCTGGCCGCCGCCGGTTCCTTCGCCAACGCCCCCGGTACGGCGGCCGCGCTGCGCGCACCGGACCCGTCGGCGATCCTCCAGCCGAGCGCGGAGGCGGCCCGCCGGGCGACGCGTGTCGACTTCATCGTCGTGATGAACACCCAGGGCATCCGTTACTCCCACCCCGACCCGGACCGGATCGGCAAGAAGTTCGTCGGCACGATCGCGCCCGCGCTGCGCGGGGAGACGGTGGTCGAGCAACTGACCGGCACGATCGGTCCGCTGGTCCAGGTGGTCGTCCCGGTACGGGACGCGGACGGCAGGGTGGTGGGTCTGGTCTCGGCCGGCATCACCACCGCGCACGTGGGCGGCGCGGCCGACCAGCAGATGCCGCTCCTGCTCGCGGCGGCCGCGGCGGCGCTGGCGCTGGCCACGGCGGGCACCGCGCTGGTCAGCAGGCGCCTGCTGCGCCAGACCCACGGCCTCGGCCCCTACGAGATGACCAGGATGTACGAGCACCACGACGCGGTGCTCCACGCGGTGCGGGAGGGTGTGCTGATCGTCGGTGACGGCGGCCGCCTGCTGCTCGCCAACGACGAGGCGCACCGGCTGCTGGACCTGCCCGAGGACGCCGAGACGCGCAGCGTGCTGGACCTCGGCCTGGACGACGAGACGGCCGGCCTGCTCGTGTCGGGGCGGGTCGCCACGGACGAGGTGCATCTGGTCAAGGACCGGCTCCTGGCCATCAACCAGCGCCCCACCGATCTGCGCGGCGGCCCGCCCGGCAGCGTCACCACGCTGCGCGACTCCACCGAGCTGCGCGCCCTCTCCGGCCGTGCCGAGGTCGCCCGTGAACGGCTGAACATGCTGTACGACGCCGGGGTGGGCATCGGCACCAGCCTCGACGTGAGCCGTACCGCCGAGGAGCTGGCCGAGCTGGCGGTGCCCCGGTTCGCGGACTTCGTCACGGTGGACCTCTTCGAGCCGGTGCTCAAGGGCGAGGAGCCCAGGCCGGGCACCGAGCTGCGGAGGTCGGCGTTCAGCGGCGTCCGCACGGACGCCCCGCTGTATCCGCTGGGCGAGCGCATCCGGTTCGTGCCGGCCTCGCCCCAGGGGCGCAGCCTGGCGACCGGGCACTCGGTGGTGGAGCCGGACCTCAGTCAGGCGCCCGGCTGGCAGGCGCAGGACCTGGAGCGGACCGAGCGGATCATGGACTACGGCGTCCATTCCCTGATCACGGTGCCGCTGCGGGCGGGCAACCTGGTGCTGGGCGTGGCGAACTTCTGGCGCTCGGAGAAGCCGCAGTCGTTCGACTCCGAGGACCTGGCGCTGGCGGAGGAGCTGGTGGCGCGGGCGGCGGTGTCCATCGACAACGCCCGCCGCTACACCCGCGAGCACAGCATGGCGGTGACGCTCCAGCGCAGCCTGCTGCCGCGCACGCTGCCCGCGCAGGACGCCCTGGAGATCGCCTACCGGTATCTGCCGGCGCAGTCCGGGGTGGGCGGCGACTGGTTCGACGTCCTGCCCCTGCCGGGCGCGCGGGTGGCGCTGGTCGTGGGCGACGTGGTCGGGCACGGTCTGCACGCGGCGGCGACGATGGGCCGGCTGCGTACGGCGGTGCACAACTTCTCCTCGCTCGACCTGCCCCCGGACGAGCTGCTGGGTCTGCTCGACGAGCTGGTGGCCCGGCTCGACCAGGACGAGACACCGGAGGACGGCGCGGCCGCGGTCACCGGGGCGACGTGCCTGTACGCGGTGTACGACCCGGCGTCCCGGCGCTGCACCATCGCGCGGGCCGGGCATCTGCCGCCTGCGCTGGTGCTGCCGGACGGCACGGTGGAGTTCCCGGACGTACCGACCGGTCCCCCGCTGGGGCTGGGCGGGCTGCCGTTCGAGACGGCCGATCTGGAGCTGCCGGAGGGCAGCCGGCTGGTGCTGTACACGGACGGGCTGGTGGAGGACCGGGAACGGGACATCGACGAGGGGCTCGACATGCTGCGCGACGCGCTGCGGCACTCGCCGGACGCGTCGCCGGAGGAGACCTGCCGGACCGTCCTGGGCCGGCTGCCGGTGCGCCCCGCGGACGACGTCGCGCTGATCGTGGCCGAGACCCGCGTCCTCGGCGAGGACCAGGTCGCCCAGTGGGAGGTGCCCGCCGATCCGGCGGCCGTGTCGGAGATCCGCGCGAAGGTGACCCGTCAGCTCGCCGACTGGGATCTGGAGGAGCTGACCTTCACCACGGAGCTGATCCTCAGCGAGCTGGTCACCAACGCCATCCGCTACGGCCGCGACCCCATCGGCGTTCGCCTGCTGCGCGGCCGCACCCTCATCTGCGAGGTGTCGGACGGCACCACCACCTCGCCCCACCTCCGCTACGCCGCGAGCACCGACGAGGGCGGCCGCGGCCTCTTCCTCGTGGCCCAGCTGTCCGACCGCTGGGGCACCCGCTACACCCCGACCGGCAAGATCATCTGGTCGGAACAGCCGCTGCCGTAGGGCCGTCAGGGGGCGGTGTGCATCCCTGCGGGTTCGTTCCAGGGCGCCCGCGCGCGGCTCGGCTCAGCCCAGTGCCTTGTCCAGGTTGAAGGCCGCGCTGATCAGGGCGAGGTGGGTGAACGCCTGCGGGAAGTTGCCCTGTTGTTCGCCGGTGCGGCCTATCTCCTCGGCGTAGAGGCCGAGATGGTTGGCGTAGGTGAGCATCTTCTCGAAGGCCAGGCGGGCTTCGTCGACGCGGCCGGCGCGGACCAGGGCCTCGACGTACCAGAAGGAGCAGATGGAGAAGGTGCCCTCGTCACCGCGCAGGCCGTCGGGGCTGGCCTCGGGGTCGTAGCGGTAGACGAGGGAGTCGGAGACCAGGTCCTCGGTGAGGGCGTCGAGGGTGGAGAGCCACTTGGGGTCGGTCGGCGCGATGAACTTGGCGAGCGGCATCATGAGCAGGGACGCGTCCAGCACGTCGCTGCCCTCGCACTGGGTGAAGGCACCCCGCTGTTCGGACCACCCCCGGTCCATGATGCGGCGGTAGATGTCGTCGCGGGAGCGGAGCCAGCGGGGCAGGTCGGCGGGCAGGCCCCGGCGGTTGGCGAGGCGGATGGCGCGTTCGACGGCGACCCAGCACATCAGCCGGGAGTACAGGAAGTTCTTCCGGCCGCCCCGTGTCTCCCACACCCCCTCGTCCGGCTGGTCCCAGTGGTCGCACACCCAGTTCACCAGGTGGCACACGTCGTCCCACTGCGCGCTGGAGATGGGCTGGGCCCACTTGTCGTAGAGGTAGATGGAGTCGATCAGGGCGCCGTAGATGTCGAGCTGGAGCTGCGAGGCGGCGGCGTTGCCGACGCGGACCGGGGCCGATCCCAGGTAGCCCTCCAGGTGCGTGAGTTCCTGCTCGGGCAGCTCGGCCCGGCCGTCGATGCCGTACATGATCTGGAGCGGGCCCTCGTGGGCTCCGTCGGCCGCACTGATGTGGGTGGTCAGGAAGCGCATGAACGCCTCGGCCTCACCGGTGAAGCCGAGCCGGAGCAGGGCGTAGACGGCGAAGGCGGCGTCGCGCACCCAGACGTAGCGGTAGTCCCAGTTGCGCTCGCCGCCGAGCTGCTCGGGCAGGCTGGTGGTGGGGGCGGCGACGATGGCGCCGGTGGGGGCGTAGGTGAGCAGCTTCAGGGTGAGGGCGGAGCGGTGCACCATCTCGCGCCAGCGGCCCCGGTAGCGGGACTGGGCGAGCCAGCGGCGCCAGTAGTCGACGGTGGCGTTGAACTCGTGCTCGGCCTCGGCGTGCGCGCAGCCGCGCGGGGCGATCTCGCCGCCCGCCTGGTCCAGCGCGAACACCGCGCTCTCGCCCTCGCCGAGCTTGAACTCGGCCCGCGCGTCCCGGCCGTCGGACTCCATGGCCACGGTCGTGGTGAGCGCGAGGGCGCGCTCCCCGGCGTCGAACACCAGCCGCCCCTCCTCCTCGCGGAGGGTGTGCGGGTCGGCGCCGTACCCGAAACGCGGCGCGACCAGGGCGCGGAACGGCACGGTGCCGCGTACGCAGACCACGCGGCGGATCAGCCGGTGCCTGCCCGCCTCGCCGGGGCGGGCGGTGCCGACCGGCATGAAGTCCTGCACCTCGCCCACCCCCTCCTCGCTGAAGAAGCGGGTGATCAGCACATTGGTGTCGGGGAAGTAGAACTGCTTGGTGTGCGCCGGCACGGAGGCGGTCAGCTCGAACCGGCCGCCGCGTTCGGCGTCCAGCAGCGCGGCGAAGACGCTGGGGGCGTCGAAGGACGGGGAGCAGTACCAGTCGATGGTGCCGTCGCTGCCGACGAGCGCCACGCTGCGCAGATCCCCGATGAGGCCGTGCTCGGCGATCGGCAGGTAGCGGCGGCTCTGCCGGGTCTCCTGCTGGAAGGGCGTCTCGGCCATCACTGCGGCCTCCCGGTGCGGTGTACGGCTGCACGTCCAGCGTAGGCCGCTCGGGATGCGCGTGGGCGCTGGGCGGCCGATGGTGGGAGTGTGCCCCGTTCGGCGGCACCGGCACGGATGCGCCCATCCGGAGGAGGAGGCACCATGTCGAGTTCCACACCCGAAGAGTCGCGGTCGATCGACGACCACTGCACCCCCGACGCCCTGCTGCACAGCGCCCCGGCCAGGGACGTCACCCCGGAGGACCTGGTGATGGCGGCGGGCAGGGACGTCACCCCGAAGACCCTGGACTGGGCCCGCCGCAAGCTGGAGACGGAGGGCTCGGCTGCGATCGAGAAGCTGCTGCCCTGACGTAAGCGCCTTCTCCAGACCCTCACAGCGCCTTGCGGCGCATCAGGACGGCGAGGGTCAGCAGGCCGGGCGGCAGGGGCAGCCAGACGGTCAGCATGCGGTAGCCGAGCACGGCGGAGGCGGCCGTGGCGGCGGGCGCGCCGGACGTGGTGAGCGCGAGGACGAGCGCCGCGTCCAGCGAGCCGAGCCCGCCCGGCGTGGGCAGCAGGGCGGCCGCGCCGCTGGCGGCGAGGTAGAGCAGGGCCACCTCGGGGGCGGGCAGTGGCAGCGCCACCGCGCGGGCCACCGCGACCAGGACCGCGCAGTGCAGCGCGGCGAAACCGAGTGAGCCGCCCCAGAGGGCCGCCGCGCGCGCCGGCCGGGCGTGCACGGCCCGTACGTCGGTCATCAGCGCGCTCAGCGGCCGGCGGCAGCGCGGCCACAGCGGACCGGCGGCGAGCACCGCGAGCAGCAGCGCCGCGCCGAACGCGCCGGTCAGCCAGACCAGCGGCACATCGGGCACGCTCAGCAGCCCCGGACAGAACGGCACCAGCAGCGCGATCAGCAGCAGCTTCGACACGCCCCCGGCGCCGCCCTTGACGGCGAGCGCACCGGCCGAGCGGCCCACGGGCAGCCCGCAGCGCAGCAGGAACCGCAGGTTCACCGCCCCGGCACCGATCCCGGCCGGCAGCAGATGGTTGGCGGCGCTCGCCGCGAACTGGGCCGCGACGAGCCGGACGCGGGGCAGACGTTCCACCACGGCCCCCTGCTGGGCGAGCGCGGAGGCCGCCCAGGTGCCCACCGCCGCGACCGCCCCGAACGAGAGCCAGCCCTGGTCGGCCTCGGTGAGCCGCACCGCGCCCCCGCGGACGGTGGGCCAGTACCGCTGGGTGAGGTAGGCGAGGACGAGGAGGACGGAGACCAGCAGGCCCACCTGCCACACGAGACCCCGCACGCGCTGACCCGGACGGCCGGCCGGTACGGGGAGCGCTTCGGGAGCGTCCTGGGTCATCGGCACCCCTCCCCCTCCACGGAAGCACCCGTCGCCGACGTCCAGGGAAACCGGGCGTCACGGCGAAATCAAGGTCAAACTAACGCGGATTCGCGTCGCCCGCCGCGCACCCGCGGCCATCCGGCGGCGGCGCGGCGCGCGGCGGGGGTGCGGGCACGACGACCGGGCGGGCTCAGAGCCCCTTCGGCACCCGGTGCGGCGGCTGCTCCGGCGTGGGCCTCGGGGTGAGCGGCGGCACGGTCCGCACCGCGGGCTCGTCGGCCTCCAGCATCACGGTCTCCCCGTGGTGCTCGATGATCAGCGGCGGCCCTTCGAGCAGCGTGTACGTCGTCTTGTCCCCGCTGATCTCCACGCGCAGCCGCCGTCCCCGGAACTGCAGGTGGAAGGCGAGTTTGCGCAGCCGCTCGGGCAGACGGGGCGCGAAGCTCATCCCGGCCGGGCCCTCCAGCACCCGCCGCATGCCGCCGAATCCGGCGACCAGCGCCATCCAGGTCCCTGCCAGCGAGGCGATGTGCAGCCCGTCGCGGGTGTTGTGCTCCAGGTCGTGCAGGTCCATCAGCGCCGCCTCGGTCGTGTAGGCGTAGGCGAGCCGCAGATGGCCCGCCTGGGCGGCGATGACGGCCTGGCAGCAGGCCGACAGGGAGGAGTCGCGCACGGTCAGCGGCTCGTAGTAGGCGAAGTTCCGCGCCACCTGCTCGTCGTCGAAGTAGGACGGGCAGGTGTACATGGCCAGGACGAGGTCGGCCTGTTTGACGACCTGTTTGCGGTAGAGGTCGAAGTAGGGGAAGTTCAGCAGCAGGGGGTACTGCTCGGGGCGGGTCCCGGCGAAGTCCCAGCGCTGGTAGCGGGTGAAGCCGGCGCTCTGCTCGTGGACGCCGAGTTCGTGGTTGTAGGGGATGTTCATCGCCTCGGCCGCGTCGCGCCAGGCCGCGCTCTCCTCCTCGTCGGCGCCGAGCCGCTGCGCCTCGTCCGGGTAGCGCTCCACGGCGTCGGCGGCCGCGAGCAGGTTCTGCCGCGCCATCAGGTTCGTGTACGTGTTGTCGTCGGCGACCGCGCTGTACTCGTCGGGCCCGGTGACGCCGTCGATGTGGAACGCGCCGTGATGGTCGTGGTGGCCCAGCGAGCGCCACAGCCGGGCGGTCTCCACCAGCAGCTCCAGCCCCACCTCCCGCTCGAAGCGGAGGTCGCCGGTGGCCTCCACGTACCGCACGACCGCGTCCGCGATGCCGGCGTTCACATGGAAGGCGGCGGTGCCCGCGGGCCAGTAGGCGGAGCCTTCCGAGCCCTCGATGGTCCGCCAGGGGAAGGCGGCGCCGCCGAGTCCCAGCTGGGCCGCGCGTTCCCGGGCCGCGTCCAGGGTGTTGTGGCGCCAGCGCAGCGCCTCGGCGACGGCACGGGGCGCGGTATGGGTGAGCAGGGGCAGTACGAACATCTCGGTGTCCCAGAACGCGTGCCCGTCGTAGCCGGAGCCGGTGAGGCCCTTGGCGGGGATGGCGCGCTGCTCGGCGCGGGCGCCGGCCTGGAAGACGTGGAAGAGGGCGAAGCGTACGGCCTGCTGGATCTCCTCGTCACCGTGCACCTCGACGTCGGCACGCGCCCAGAAGTCGTCGAGCGCCGCCCGCTGGTCGGCCATCAGTCCTTCCCAGCCGTCATGGGAGGCGGCGGCGAGCGCCGCGTCAACCTGGTCGGCCATGGCGGGCAGCGAGCGGGTGCCGGACCAGCCGTGTGCGACCAGTTTCTCCACCCGCAGGGTGTGGCCGGGCTCCAGTACGGAGGTGACGGTGAGCCGGGCGACGTCGATGCCGCTCTCGCTGCGGCTGGTGGTGCGGCCCGGCCCGGTGACGACGTGGTCGGCGGCGACCGCGACCCTGAGACCGCTGCGCTTGGTGCGGTGCACCAGCCGAAGCCGCTCACCGGAGGCGAAGCCGTCCTCCTGTTCCAGGGGGGAGCGCAGGCTCATGGCGGCGCGCGGGTCGCCGTTGGGCTCGGGCAGGCTCTCGTTGGCGACCAGTTCGGACTGGATCACGACCCGGCTGGGACGGCCCACGGCCTCCACCTCGTAGGCGATGGCGGCCACCGCGCGCTGGGTGAGCGAGACCAGCCGGGTGGAGCGCACCCGGACCGTGGACCCGGCCGGCGAGGTCCACTCGCAGGTGCGCTCCAGCACCCCGCGGCGCATGTCGAGGACGCGTTCGTGGGAGACCAGGCGGCCGTACCGCAGGTCGAAGGGTTCGTCGTCCACCAGCAGGCGCAGGATCTTGCCGTTGGTGACGTCGATGACGCTCTGCCCGGACTCCGGGTAGCCGTAGCCCGCCTCCGCGTACGGCAGCGGGTGCACCTCGTGCACCCCGTTGAGGTAGCTGCCGGGCAGGCCGTGCGGCTCACCCTCGTCGAGGTTGCCGCGCCAGCCGACGTGCCCGTTGGACAGCGCGAACACCGACTCGCTCTGGGCGAGTACGTCCAGATCGAGGTTGGTCTCGCGCACGTGCCAGGGCTCGACCGTGTACGCCCGCTCAGTGATCACTGCGTCCCTCCCAGCTCGGCGAGGTCATTCACGACGATATGCGCGCCGTGCGCGTACAGCGCGTCGGCCTGCCCCGTGCGGTCCAGCCCCACCACGTATCCGAAGCCTCCGGCGCGGCCGGCGTCCATCCCGGCGAGCGCGTCCTCGTAGACGGCGGCCCGCTCCGGGGGCACGCCCAGGTCGTCGGCGGCGGCCAGGAACGTGTCGGGTTCCGGCTTGCCCGGCAGGTGGCGTTCGGCGGCCACCACGCCGTCGATCCGCACGTCGAAGAGGTCCTCGGCGTCGATCGAGCGGAGCACGTCCTGGCAGTTGGCGCTGGAGGAGACGATGGCGGTGGCCAGGCCGGCCGCGCGCACGGCCGCCAGATACCGCAGTGTGCCCTCGTACGCCTCGACTCCGTCGGTGCGGATCTTCTTCAGGAGCAGTTCGTTCTTGCGGTTGCCGAGGCCCTGCACGGTTCCGGCGTCCGGCGGGTCGTCGGGGGCGCCTTCGGGCAGTTCGATCCCGCGGGACTTCAGGAAGGAGCGGACGCCGTCGGCACGCGGGCGGCCGTCCACGTACTCGTCGTAGTCGGCGACCTCGTCGAACGGCCGCGCGTCGGGGCCCTCGTGGTCGCGGAGGAAGGCGTCGAAGGTCTCCTTCCAGGCGGCGGCGTGCACGACGGCCGTCTTGGTGACGACGCCGTCGAGGTCGAACAGGCACGCCTGGATGGTGTCGGGCAGTCCGAGCTGAGTCATACTCTGCTCCCTTCCCCGGATCGGGCCCGGCGATCACGCCGTTCCGAGCGGAAATCAGGGCGCCCCGGGCCCGCCTGGCGCCCGCCCGGTGGCACACTCTGCCGCATGCCGCCGACGTTCGACGATCTCCTCATCCGCGCCCGCAGCCTGGTCAGGGACGGGCGGCGCGCGATCCTCGGGATCGCGGGCGGTCCGGGAGCGGGCAAGACGACTCTCGCCCGGCACCTCGTACGCGCCCTGGACACGGACGGCCCGCCCTGGGCGGCGCACGTCCCGATGGACGGCTTCCACCTGGCCGACGCCGAACTGGACCGGCTGGGCCGCCGGGACCGCAAGGGCGCCCCGGACACCTTCGACGCGGCCGGGTACGCGGCGCTCCTGCGCCGGCTGCGCGAGGCCCCCGCCGACGGGGACGAGGTGGTGTACGCACCCGCCTTCGAGCGGGACCTGGAGCAGCCGGTGGCGGGCTCGATCCCGGTGCCGTCGGCGGCCCGGCTGGTCGTGACCGAGGGCAACTACCTTCTGCTGCAGGAGGGTTCGTGGGCCGGGGTGCGGCCGCTGCTGGACGAGGTCTGGTACTGCGAGGTCGACGAGCCGGAGCGGGTGCGGCGGCTGGTGGCCCGGCACGTGGAGTTCGGCAAGGAGCACACGGCGGCTGTCGCCTGGGTGCTGGGCACCGACCAGCGCAACGCCGACCTGATCGCCACCACGCGGGACCGGGCGGACCTGGTGATACCGGCCTCGTCGCTGCCCGGACCCGGCCGGGGCTGAACCGGCGCCCGCCGGGCCCCGTATCCGTGGGTGCGCGGCGGGGGGACCGCCGGGCGGGCCGGTGCGGGCGGTGGCACCGCCGGTCGCGGGAACGGTGCGCGGCCACGGCCCCGGCGGGGCCGGATCGGCGCCGGGACCGGTGCGGCCCGTGCCACCGTGGGGCGGATGATGGCGAGCGAACACCTCGGGACCGGGGCGATCACCGCACCGGCGCCCCCGGCACCCCCGCTCTCCCGCCCCCCTGGCCGCCGATGGCTGGTCCCGGTGCTGGTGGCGCTGCTCCTGGCCCAGATGGCGGCGGCGATGGCCACCACGGCCGTCCGGCAGACGCCCACCATCGACGAGCCGGTGTACGTGGTCACCGCCACCGACTACCTCCACGAGCACCGGCTGCGCTACAACCCCGAGCACCCGCCGCTCGGCAAGCTCCTGATCGCGGCCGGGGTCGCGGTGGCCGCCCCGCACTACGACCCCGATTTCCCCGGCACCCAGGGCGAGGCGGGCCGGCATCTGCTGTACGGGGCGGGGAACGACCCCGGGCGGCTGATGCTGTGGGCGCGGCTGCCGGTGATCGCACTGACACTGCTCGGCGGGCTGGTGGTGTTCGCCTTCGCACGGGACCTGGCCGGGAGGGCGGCCGGTCTCGTGGCGCTCGCGCTGTACGCCTTCTGCCCCGACGTGGTCGCCCACGGCTCGCTGGCCACGCTGGACCTCCCGGCGACCGTCTTCCTGCTGACCTCGGTCTGGCTGGCCTGGCGGGCGCGGCACCGTCCCCGCCTCCACGTGCCGCTCGCCGGGGCGGCGCTGGGCGCGGCGGCGGCGACGAAGATGAGCGCGCTGCCGGCGATCCCGCTGCTGATGCCGCTGGCCGCCTGGTCGGTGTGGCACGCGCGAGCCGGTGCCGGGCGGCGGCGCAGGGCGCTGTCGGCGCTCGGGGGTGCGGCAGCGGTGCCGGCGGTGGCGGTGGCCGTCGTCTGGGCCGCCTACCTGGCGGTCGATCCACAGCTCGGTTTCGCGCCCGCCGAGCCGGTCCCGCCGCTGGCGGGCAAGCGGGCGCTGGTGAGCGGCCTGCTGCCGCTGCCGCCCGCCTACGGCGCCGGACTGCGGGCGCAGTTCGCCATGGAGTACCACCCGTGGGAGGGTTTCCTGTTCGGCCGGGTGTACACCGGTGCTCTCTGGTACTACCTGCCCGCGGCCCTCCTGGTGAAGACCCCGCTCGGCCTCCTCGCCCTGGGCGCGGCGGGCGCCGTGAGCGTCCTGGCGTCGCCCCGCCTGCGCCCCGCGGCTCCGTACCTGCTGCTGCCGCCCCTGCTGCTGCTGGCGGTGGCGTCGACGGGAGCGCGGGACTTCGGCACCCGGTACGCGCTGTTCGTCCCGGTGTTCCTGGCGCCGGCCGGGGGCTGCGTCGCGCTCTGGCGGCGCCGGTGGGCGCGAGCGCCGGCCGGGCTGCTGGTGCTGTGGGTGGCGGTGAGTTCTCTGCGGACCTTCCCGTACTACCTGCCGTACGCCAACGAGGCGTTCGGCGGGCCCGCGCGGACGCACCGGCTGCTGCACGACTCCAACGTGGACTGGGGCCAGGACCTCGGCGTCCTGGCGGACCGGTTGCGGGAGCGGTACCCGGGCGAGCGGGTGTGGCTGGTCTACAAGGGCAGCGGGGTCCCGTCCTACTACGGCATCCGCGCGGGCGCCCCGCTCACGGTGCCGCCGGAGCGGGTGCGCGGGCTGCTGGTGGTGTCGGACTCGGCCGCCGCCAAGGCGCGGGGGCGGCTGGCGGAGCTGATCCGGACGAGCCGGCCGGTGGACGACGTGGGGCACTCGATCACGGTGTACCGGCGCTGACTCCCCGGACCAACACGCGGGGCCACCTGGGGCGGTGAGCTATGTTGACTCGTCGTGGGAGACAAAGTGGACGGACCGGCGCCCTCGCCGCAGCAGGCTCGCGCCCAGGCATCAGCGATCACCTCGGGCGGGACGGCCACGGGCACCGAGGCGGCGCCGACCTCCCAGCTCCGGGCGCTGTTCGACGGGCCCCGGCTCTCCCCGGGGCAGCGCCGGGTGGCGCAGTACCTGATCGAACACCTCACCGAGGCCGCGTTCCTGTCCATCACCGAGCTGGCCGACCGGGCCGGGGTGAGCCAGCCCTCGGTGACCCGGTTCGCCTCCGCCGTGGGCTTCAGCGGGTATCCCGCGCTGCGGGAGCGGCTCCAGTCGATCGCCCTGGGCGCGCTGGCGGGTCCGGGCGAGGAGGACCGGGCGAACGAGTTGCAGGCGGCCGTGGACGCGGAGATCCAGAACCTGGAGCATCTGCGCCGCGACCTGGCCGACCCCGACCGGGTGGTCCGGGTGGGCCGCGAGCTGTCCCGCTCCACTCCCCTGACCGTGCTGGGGCTGCGCATCTCGGGGTCGCTCGCGGAGTACTTCGGGTACGCGGCGCGGCGTATCCACCCCGACGTCCGGCTGGTGACACGGGGCGGCAGCGTGGCGTGCGACGCGCTGCTGCAGTCCCGTGAGGCGGGCGGCACCTGGGTGCTGGCGTTCGCCATGCCCCGGCACGCGCAGGAGACGCTCGCCGCGCTGCGGGTCGCGCGGGAGGCGGGGCTGAGGGTGGCGCTGGTCACCGACCTCGCGCTGGGCCCGCTGGCGGAGGAGGCCGACGTCACCTTCGCCACCGGCACCGGCTCCCGGCTGGTCTTCGACTCCTACGCCGCCCCCGGCCTGCTGGCCGCCGCGCTGCTCCAGGCGATGACCGACGCCGATCCCGAGCGCACCCAGGCCCGGCTGGAGAAGTACGAGCAGGTCACCGAACAGCAGCAGTTCTTCCTGCGGGACTGATCGGCGGCGGGTTTCCCGCACTCCTTCCCGGCTGCGGCACGGATGAATGTTTTCATCCGTCTTGCAAAGCAGTTGGCATATATAAATACTGCTCACGGATTCCGAGGCGGCCTCCGTCCGGCCCGCCCGGGCCAGGGCCGCCCCCACCCGTCGGACCCCCCTCTCCCGCGACGAGGCACACCGGAAGCGATGAGCATGCCGATCACCACCACGCGCATCAGTCCCGACTGGCCCTGCCAGGTCAAGCAGCCGGGCAGCTACGACTGGGAACGCTCGGCGGCCAAGTGGCTGCGCGAACTCGTCCCGGCGCGCTACGCCAGCTACCCGGCGCTGATCCGCCACCCCGTCCTGCTGGCCCGGCACGCCGGGCTCCAGGTGCAGCAGGAGATCCGGGTGGCCCGCACCGCGCTCCAGACCGCCCGCGCCGAACTGCCGGTGCTCGGGCTGCCGGAGTCGGTCATCGAGCACACCATCAAGCTGTACGCCGCCGAGCTGCTCCAGCTCCAGCACATCGCGCGCAGTGTCCGTGCCGTCTCCGAGGCGCTGGGCACCCGCGGCACCGGCCGCTGACCCCGCTCCTCGCGCACCTGATCCGGCACTCGCCGCCCCTGATGGGAGCGGTCCGGCCGGACAAGTGAGCGAGCGGCCGGGGTGTGCGATGCTCGTCGCGTGACGAGCGAGCCCACCCCTTCCGCGGAGACCGGCTTCGGCGCCGATGTGGCGGCGCTGGCCAAAGTCGTGGCCCGGCAGCGCGCCGAGATGGAGCGGCTGCGGGACCTCACCGCGTCCTCGGCGGTGCTGGAACGCGCCAAGGGCGCGCTGATGGCCCTGACCGGCCGGTCCGCCGAGGCCGCCCAGGAGGAGCTGCTCGCCCGTGCCGAGGCCGGGCGCCGCACCCTGATCGAGGAGTGCTGGCTCACCCTGGGGACGCTGGAGCTCCCGAAGCCGGCCGCGCCGGACGCCGGACCGGCCGGGCTGCCGGTGCCGGCTTCCGCCTCGCGCAGGCCCGCACCGACGGTGCCCGGCGACCTCGCGGACGTCCTGGCCGACCTCGGCCGGGCCCTGGTACGGGTCGGCTCGCCGCAGGAGCTGGCCGGGGTCCTGCTGCGCCATCTGGGCCCGGACGCGGCGGCCGACGCCGTCCTGCTGTACCAGCACGTCCAGGGGGACGGCCTCGAACTCATCGGGTACGCGGGCGTCGACGCCGCCCTCGCCGGGCGCTGGCACCAGATGCCCGAGGTGAACAGGCTCGCCCCGCTGGACTGCCTGCGCGCGGGTGAGCCGCACTGGCTGGAGGATCTCGCCCAGGACCGACGCCGCTACCTGCTCGGGGACCCGCCCGAGCGCTGGCTGTCGCGGGCCTGGCTGCCGGTCCCCGGCGGGCCCGGTTCAGGGGTGGCGCTCGGCGTGCTGCGCACTCAGGAAGGACCGTTCGAACCCCGAGAGCGGCAGCTGCTGCTGGGCGCCGCCCGGTTGTGCGCGGGCCGTCTGCGCGCCTTCGACGCGGACCGGGCCGACGACGCGGACGGCATCACCCCGTACGTGCAGACGGTGCTCGACGCGCTGCCGGGTGCCGCGATCCTGCTGCGCCCGCTGCGCGCCGCGTCCGGCGCGGTCGAGGACTACCGGATCGAGGCCGCGAGCCAGGAGGCGGTCGACGTGTTCGGCAACAGCGGGCGCGAGATGCTGGGCCGGCAGATCCTGGAGAGCTATCCCACCGTCGCGGCCGAGCAGTTGTGGCACGGCTACCTGACGGCGCTCACCACGGGAGTGCCGTTCGAGAGCGCGCCCTTCGCCTACCAGGACGTGGTGGACGGCGTACCGGTGACCGCGACGTACTCCGTGCGGGCGGCACCGCTGGGCGACGGGCTGCTGGTGACCTGGCTGCGGCTGGACCCGGTGGAGCGGCAGGAACAGCGGCTCTGGAACGTGCAGCGGCTGGGCAACCTCGGCTGGGCCAACTGGAACCTGGTCACCGGCGAGGTCTCCTGGTCGGCACAGACGTACGCCGTGCTCGGTCTCAACGCGGCACGGGGACCGGTGCCGCTGGCGGAGCTGCCCGGGCTGGCGGCGGCGCAGGACGCGGCTCCGCTGCGTGCCGCGATCAGCGAACTCGTGCGTCACGCCCGCCCTTTCGACGTGCCCTTCCGGGTGGACACGCCGGGCGGGGTGCGGCACCTGCGGATCGTCGCGGAGGCGGTGACCGAGCCGGACGGCACCCCCGCCGAGGTGCACGGGTTCGTGCAGGACATCACCGCCCAGCGCAGCGCCGAACTCGCGCTGGTGGAGAGCGAGCGGGCGATGCTGCTCCAGCGCGGGGTGCTCCATGCCGAACGCGCGCTGGCCGGCCGGTTGCAGCACGCACTGCTGCCGCTGCCGTCCGGGCGGGTCCGGCTGGGCGGTCTGCGGGTGGAAGTCGCCTATCTGCCGGGCCAGTCGGGTCTCCAGGTCGGCGGCGACTGGTTCAGCGCGGTCGAACTCTCCGACAACGCGGCCCTGTTCGTGGTCGGCGACGTGGCCGGACATGGCATCGACGCGGTGGCCACGATGGCTCAGCTCCGGTTCACCGCGAAGGGCATGGTGGGCACCGGCTCCTCGCTGACCGGCGCGCTGAACCGGCTGAACACTCTGCTGCTGCACTCGCGGGACGGCCGCTCCACCGCCACCATGGTGCTCGCCCGCTACGACCCCGTGACCCGCGTGCTGACCTGGGCCCAGGCCGGGCACCCGCCGCCGCTGCTGGTACGCGGGGACTCGGCCCGCTTCCTCGACCGGCCCGTCGGCATGCTGCTCGGCGCGAGCGCGACCCCGGTGTACGACTCCGCCGAGACCCGGCTGGAACCCGGTGACCGGCTGCTGCTGTTCACCGACGGTCTGGTGGAGCGCCCCGGCGAGGACATCCTCGCGGGCTTCGCCCGGCTGGCCCGGACGGTCCGCGCCGAGGGCGGCGACAGCCTGGACTCGCTGCTCGCCTCGATGCTGGTGGACGCGCACCGCGACGATGTGTGCGTGGTGGACGTCCGGCTGCCGGAGGAGTGAGGGCTCAGCCGGTGCCGGAGCGCGCCTCGAGGTCGCGGCGGGTGTCGTCGCCGTAGACGCCTCTCTCGTCGCCCCGGATGCCGTACCAGAGCTGGAACCGGGCGACCGCCGCGGCCAGTCGGGCGTCGTAGGGTCCGGTGGCCGAGCCGTCGCGGAAGACGTCGGGGATGCTGAGCAGACGGCGCCGCAGCTCGGTGACCTCCGGGCCGAAGTCGCCCTGGCGGAGGATGCCGGGGCCGTCGGGGTCTGCCGCCGGGGGAGCGGAAGGGACGGAAGACCGCGCGGGGCGCGCGGTCGATTCCTGGAGGTCGGGGAGCAGGAGCGCGCAGCCGAGGCCGACGACGGCGGCTGCCGCCAACGCCGGTGCGACGGCCCGGCGCCGCCGGCGTGGCCTCGGGGCCGCCGTGGTCTCGGCCGGGACCGGCGGCAGCTCCTCGGTGTCGGCGTCGGCCTCCGTGTCGGCGGGAGGCGGGTGCCGCGCACCCTCACCCGGTTCCGGCATCAGCTCTCGCATCAGCTCCGCGAGTGCGTCGGCGGGCCGGGCGCGCAGGACGCGTACGGGTTCCACGACCCTTGCGGGGCGCGGGCGTTCGGGATCGGGGGGTGTCGGCACGCTGCTCTCCTTCCGTCCCTCGCCGGGGGATACGGAGCGCGGGGCGGTGCCGTTCAGCGGGCCCGCGTCAGGCGGGGGTCAGTGAACCCGCCAGCACGAAGCGGCTCAGGGACGCGGTGAGCGTGCCCACGAAGGCGTCCTGCTCCTCCTCGGGCAGGACGTCCAGGGAGAGGTAGGGGTTGAGGTCCTCCAGCTCGACCAGGAGCAGTTCGCCCGCCAGGGTGCGGCAGGCGTCGACGCGCTGGATGCCGTGGCCGAGCGCGTTCCAGTCGACGAAGCCGCGCGCGAACTCCAGGTCCGCGGCGGTCGCCCGGTACGGCTTGAGGTCCCAGCGGTCGCGGGGGTCGGGGGCGTAGAGGGCGTACTGGAAGTCGTCGTCCACGAAGTAGAAGGACACCTCGTGGACGAAGTCGATGTGCGGCTGGACCAGGACCGAGCCGTCCGCGACCGGGGCGTCGGCGACGCGGCTCGCCGGGACGGTGCGCAGGCCGAGGGAGTCGGCGCCGTAGGTCGGCTTGACCACGTACCGGTCGGCGGCGGGCAGCCGGTGCAGGTCCTCGGCGCGGTCGACGGTGGGTATGACCGGCAGCCCGGCCGCGGTGAGGTCGAGCAGATACCCCTTGCCGGCCATGTCGGCCTTGCCGGTCAGCGGGTTGTAGACGCGGGTACCGGTCTCGAGCGCGCGGGCGCGGAACGCCTCGTACTCCGCGTGGTAGCCCAGTACGGGGCCGCTGTTGCGCACCACTACGGCGTCGAAGCCCTCCATCAGCGCGGCCGCGTCCATCGGGTGGCACAGGGCGAGGTCGAAGCGGTCGCGCAGCCGGGAGGTGAGGAAGACGTCCTCGTCGCCGTAGCGACGCCCGCGGGCCGGGTACGCCAGGTCGGTGACGTAGAGCAGGCGGGGGCGGGCGGAGGGCATACGCGATCTCCTCGTACGGGCCGGGTGCCGACAGGGTGGAGAAAGGTTACGTCGCAGCAGGTGGACGATGATCGCCGGGCCCGTGTGGAGCACTCCGTTCCCTCGGAAGACCGCTTGCGCTGCACTCAGTGCCAGGCTCGGGCCCCGGATGCTACGTTCCCGTCCATGAGCACCAGCAGTGCGGCGTCGCCCGCGAAGCCGCCGATGCGGGACGCCCTGGTCGCGGCCGCCTTCCAGCTCTTCCTGGAGCGCGGGTACGAGCAGACCACGGTGGACGACATCGTGGCGCTGGCGGAGGTCGGACGGCGTTCGTTCTTCCGCTATTTCCCTTCCAAGGAGGACGTGGTCTTCCCCGACCACGAGAGCTGCCTCGCCGACATGACCGCGTTCCTCGCGGCGGGCGAGAACGACGCGGAGCCGGTGCGACGGGTGTGCGACGCGGCCCGGCTGGTGCTGCGCATGTACGCGGAGAACCCGGCCTTCTCGGTCCAGCGCTATCGGCTGACGCGCCGGGTGCCGGGGCTGCGGACCTACGAGCTGTCGGTCGTCTGGCGCTACGAGCGCGCGCTCGCCGCGTATCTGCGCGGCCGGTTCGCGGGGCGGCCGGACGGCACGCTGCGGGCGGACGTGATCGCGGCCGCGGTGGTCGCCGCGCACAACAACGCCCTGCGCTCGTGGCTGCGTTCGGACGGCACGGGGGACGCGGAGGCGGCCGTGGACCACGCGCTGGGCCGCGTACAGGCGGCGTTCGCAGACACGCCGGCCCGGCCCGCGCCCTCCCCCTTCCCGCCCGAGCCGCCACGCCCCGACGACGTCGTCGTCCTGGTGGCCCGCCGGGACGCTCCCCTCTGGCAGGTGGTGCGGCAGTTCGAGGCGGCCCGGGGCGACAACCGGTAATTCAGGGTACGCAGTTCCTTTACGAGTGACACTGAGTGCCATACGCTGTCGCTCGTGCACGGTGGCACGGCATCGGGCACGAGCGGATTCCGGCCCAGTGCAGGGAGTTGACGAGCGTGTACCACCACTCAGCAGGAACGGCACAGCCGGTGGCGGGCTCGGCGAGCCTCCTCACCGAACGCCCCGCCGACTCCATCGAGTACCAGCGCTGCGGCTGGTGCGGCACCGCGATGTACCACCGTCTCCTCTGTCCGGTCTGCCAGGGCAGCGACCTCCGCACCGAGCGCAGCGAGGGTGTGGGCACGGTCCGCCACTCCAGCACCGTGCACCGCAACACCCCCGCCGCCCGCAACGTCTCCCTCGTCGAACTCGCCGAGGGCTTCGTCGTACGCGGCCGCGTCATGGGCCCCCCGATCGGCATCCACAGCGGCGACCGTGTCCGCCTGTCCACGGCGCAGGACCCGGTACGCGGGGAGCCGGTCTTCCAGTTGCTGGACGAGTCGTGCCGGGCGTGGACCTGAGGCGGCCGGCTGGGGCCTGTCCGGCGGATCAGAGCATGTGGAACAGCGGTGCCGGGGGGTCAGGGTCTTTCGTCCGGATCAGGCAGGACCCCGCGAGCCCGGCCTGATCCGGACGAAAGACCCTAAGGGCTGTCCCGCAATCCCCGGCGGGCGCGCGACGACAGCTACGGCACCTCGCCGCGTTGCCGGATCATCCGCATACACCCAGTATGCGGACGACCCTCCGCCTTGCGATGCACCGCATCTGGCGCCGCGCGCTGATCCACCGTGGATTACGGGACAGCCCTTAGGCCGGGAACGTGATCCGGATTCCCACCGTGCCCTCGGTCCCCCGGCGCAGCCTGCTGCCGAGCAGGGTCAGGCGGCCCGCGAGGCCGTACTTGCGGGCGATCAGGGTGCGGTAGCGGGCCGTCGTGGCGGGGTCGGCGATCTCGGCGTGCGCGGGGTGCGGGGCGCCGGTCGGGCGGCCGCGCATGTCGCAGGGGCCCACCAGGACGTCCTCGCGGCGGCGGATGCGCTTGACCTTGTAGCTGTCGGCGGCCGTCCAGACACCGAGGGCATCGCCGTCGGGGACGACCCAGACCGGGGTGGCCACCGGGGTGCCGTCCTTGCGATAGCTGGTGACCAGCAGGTACTTGCCCGAGCCGAGCCGGGACACAAGCGCGTCGTCCATGACCGCGAGTCTACGAGGGCGACCTCACCGGGACCGCGCCGACACCCCCGGATGCCGCGGACCTGCGGCGCGGAGCAACTCCGGCGTCTACATTGCGTCTTGACCGGTACCTTCCGTCCCAGGCACCCCAGGAGCTGACTGTCGTGACCGACAACCCGGCCGCCACCAACGACGTGGCCGTGTCCCTGCGCGCCCGCATCAACACCGGCCAGCCGCACACCGCCCGGATCTGGAACTACTGGCTGGGCGGCAAGGACAACTACGAGGTCGACCGCGCGGCCGGCGACCAGATCCGCCAACTGCACCCAGGCATCGGGGAGTACGCCCGCCACGACCGCCTCTTCCTGGGCCGCGCCGTGCGTCATCTGGTCGGAGACCTCGGCATACGGCAGTTCCTGGACATCGGCACCGGCCTGCCCACCGCCGACAACACGCACGAGGTCGCCCAGGGCCTGGCGCCGGAGGCACGGGTCGTCTACGTCGACAACGACCCGCTGGTCCTGACCCACGCCCGCGCCCTGCTCACCAGCACCCCCGAGGGCCGTACCGACTACCTCGACGAGGACCTGCGCAACATCGACGCGATCTTCGAGCACGCGGCGAAGACGCTGGACTTCAGCCGGCCGGTGGCCCTGATGCTGCTCGGCGTGGTCATCTTCATCGGCGACGACGAGGACCCGTACCGCCTGGTGCGGCAGTTGGTGGACCGGCTGCCGGCCGGGAGCCACCTGGTGCTCTCGCACACCGTCACCAGCCCCTCGATGCCGGACGTGGACGAGGCGGTCAAGTTCTGGAACGAGCACGGCACCCCCAGGCTCACCCAGCGCACCCCCGAGGACGTGACCCGCTTCTTCGACGGCCTGGAACTGCTGGAGCCGGGCGTGGTGTCCTGCTCGCGCTGGCGCCCCGAGGACAACGGGGACGCCGAGCCCGAGGAGGTCGCCATGTTCGGCGGGGTGGCCCGCAAGAACTGACCCGGCCGACCGGGCGGAACGGTGTCCTGCGGTGAACGCTCCAGGCCCCGGCCGCGTACTGACGGGGGGCGCTCACGACCGGAGGGCCCCGTGCCGCCGGCAGGGGCGGTGCGCGCTCGGGGTTCGGGAGTCTGGCATGAGGCACGCACGACGGCGGGTCGTCCGGCGAGTGACACGGCTGGTGGCCGTCGGCGGACTCCTCCTGGGAGCGGGGATGGTCGCGCAGGCGGCCATGGCGAGCGAGACCCCCGCCCGGCCGGCCACCACGTTCGGCGCCGCCGTTACGGCCGGGACCAGGGGCGCGGCACTCGCGGAGAAGCTCGGCACGGCCCGCTCGGCGGGCAACTGGGTGGACGCCGAGGGCCGTCCGGTCGTCGCCGTCACCGACGAACGGGCCGCCGCCGAGGTACGCGCGGCCGGAGCGCGGGCGAAGGTCGTCGGCCACAGCATGGACGAGCTGAAGTCGGCCACCGGTGGACTGCGTTCGGCCCCGCGCGTGCCGGGCACCGCCTGGGCGGTGGACTACCGCACCAACCGGGTCGTGGTGAGCGGGGACCGCACGGTGTCGTCCGGCGACTGGACGAAGATGACCCATGTCGCCTCACGCATCGGCGACTTCGTCACCATGCGGCGGACCGGGGGCAGGTTCACCACCCGGCTCAACGGGGCCCAGCCGATCCTCTCGACCGGTGGCCGCTGTTCGGCCGGGTTCAACGTCACCGACGGGCAGCGGGACTTCATCCTGACAGCAGGGCACTGCGGGCCGACCGGCTCCATCTGGTTCGCGGACGGTCAGGGCACCCGGCAGCTCGGCGCGACGGTCGCCAGCACCTTCCCCGGCGGCGACTTCTCCCTCGTCCAGTACGACACCGGCAAGGCCGGCCAGGGCGCCGACGTGGTCGCGGTCGGCGGCGGCAAGGGCGTACGGATCACCGGCGCGGGCGACGCGGCCGTGGGCCAGCGGGTGTTCCGCAGCGGCAGCACCAGCGGGCTGCACGACGGCCGGGTGACCGCGCTCGGCGCGACCGTGAACTACCCCGAGGGCACCGTCACCGGGCTTGTCGAGACCGACGTGTGCGCCGAACCCGGCGACAGCGGCGGCCCCATGTTCTCCGAAGGCGTCGCACTCGGCGTCACCTCGGGCGGCAACGGCGACTGCGCCACGGGCGGCACGACCTTCTTCCAGCCGGTGACCAAGGCGCTCGGCACGCTGAACGTGAGGCTCATCACCGCCACGCCTCCCGCCGGTGCCCAGGGCGCCGCCCCAGCCCCGGCGACGGAGGCCGGCCGGAGCGGGATGACGCCGAGCGCGGCCCGCCCCGGCTCCTCGGCACCGGTGACCGGCGTGGACGGTCAGACCCTGCTGGCCCGCCTCACCGACACCCGCAACGTCGGCCCCGGCCTGCTGGTGATCGCGGGCAGTGTGATCGCACTGGTCGCCACCCGGTACCTCCGTGCCGAACAGGACCGCAAGGCGTACCAGCGGCACTACTCGGCGACCTGGGGCTGACCCCGTCCGGATACGGGCGCGCCAAAGGAGGGCACCCGGTCACGGGTGCCCTCGGGCGGTTCGACGGTGGCTCTGCGGGATCCGGTCAGACCGGGCGGCGCGGCGTCGGGGCCGCGGCGGCCCACTCCATCACGAGGCGCTGGTACTCCGCGCGCTGCTCGCTGGTCAGGATGCCGCCCGACCGGCGCCACAGGGCCCGGATCTCCTCGTTGACCTCCGCGGCCGAGCGCCCGCAGGAGGCTTCAGCAGTGGTGGACATGGTGTGAAGCATATGCCGGTCACCGTGAAGGCGCCGTGAATAAGTGCGCTCGATTCGGGCATTTCGGACCGTGTTAATCATCACGTCAAGAAGCCGTGCGGAAGGGCGAGTTCGTCTCGGCCCGCCCGTCCGCACGCGGGCCGTGCTCAGGTTCCGGGCTTACGGCCGTAGACGAAGACGTCGTCGCCGTTCTTCAGCAGCGACCAGTACTTCTTCGCGTCCTTCGTGGTCATGTTCACACAGCCGTGGGAGCCCGGCGGGTTCCACATGCTGAGACCGACGGAGTGGAACGCCTGCCCGCCGTCGAAGAACTGGCTGTACGGCATCGGCACGTCGTAGAGGTTGGAGACGTGGTCGATGTCACGCCAGTAGATCTTCTTCAGGCCGGTGCGGGTCTCGTACTTGTCACGGCCGGTGCGCACCGGGACGGGGCCGTAGACCAGCTTCCTGCCGTCCTGGATCCAGCTGAGCTGGAGGGTGAGGTCCACGCAGGCGACGCGGCCCTTGTTCACCGGGCACTTGCCGTCCTTGCCGGGATTCTTCCCCACGGCCTTCTGCCGGTTCATGAGGTCCATCACACCCCAGGTGACGGGTCCGGCGTAGCCGATGGCCGGCGTGATGCCGTGCTTGTTCTGGAAGCTGCGGATGGCCGAGCAGTCCCCCGAGGACTGCTTGCCGTCCGCCGTGCGGCCGAGGAACCGCTCGACCTGCTTCTGGTACGGACCCGCCTTGGTGGAGCAGCTCGCGGCCTGGGCCGGAGCGGCGGTGGCGGCGAGGGTGAGCGGCGCGACCAGCGCGCCGACCCCGAGTGCGACGGCTCCCCTTCTGCGTATGTCGCCCATGGTCGGCCCCATCCCTTCTCCCCTGCGGGTCCCGGGGTGGTCGCCCGGGGTTCTCGGCCCCGGTGGTTCCTGGGGCTTTCGGCCTACTAGACCGGCTCGTCGGCCGGAAGGTTGTGTTTCCGGCATGCTGTGACGAAACGGTGAACTTTAACCCGGTCCGCCGCGTCGGCCGTCCATCGCGGTCCGGAACCCTGTGTGCACCGAGGTCAGGCCCCCGTCGACGACCAGGGTGGTCCCGGTGATCCAGGCGGCGTCGCGGGAGGCGAGGAAGGCGACGGCCGCCGCGATGTCCTCGGGCTCGCCGACCCGGCCGAGCGGATAGCAGTCGCGTACGGCGTCCAGGTCGTCTTCGCGGCCCTCCCAGGCGGAGGTGCGCACGGTTCCCGGCGCGACCAGGTTGACCCGGACCCCGCGGCCGGCGGAGCGCCCGGCGAGGGTGCGGGTGAGGGAGCCGAGGCCGGCCTTGGCGGCGCTGTAGGCGTGGTTGCCGAAGTCCATCAGGCCGTTGACCGAGCCGATGCTCACGATGGCGCCGCGCCCGGAGGCGGCGAGGTGGGGCAGCGCGGCCCGGCAGCAGCGGCGGACGCCGCCCAGGGTGATGTCGAGGTCACGTGCCCAGGACTCGTCGGGGTCGTCCTCGAACCTGGTGCCCACCTCCGGTGAGCAGTGGGCGGCGCAGTTCACCAGCACGTCGAGCGAGCCGAAGACGTCGACGGCACGGGCGACGGCCGCCTCCACCGAGGCCCGGTCGGCCACGTCGCACACCGACGCCTCGGCCGAAAGCCCTTGCCGGCGCAGCGCGGTGGCGGTCCGCTCGGCCTCGGGTGCGTCCCGGTCGGTGACCAGGACCCGGGCGCCCTCCTGGGCGAGGCGCCGGGCGACGGCCGCGCCGATGCCCCGGCCCGCGCCCGTGACGAGGGCTCCGTGGCCCGTGAAGCGATGGGTGAGGTCGGTCATGGGCCGACGGTAGGGCAGCGGGGACCGTCGCGACAGAGGGTGTCCGGTCGCGGCGGCCCCCGTTCAGGCCGCGCGGATCAGTGACCCCGCTCGATCCACTCCTGAAGGTGGCCCGACTCCTCACCGATCGTGGTGGGGTCGCCGTGGCCGGTGAGCACCCGGGTCTCCGGGGGGAGGGTGAGCAGCCGGTCCCGGATCGAGTCGATGATCGTCGGGAAGTGCGAGTACGACCGGCCGGTGGCGCCCGGTCCGCCCTGGAAGAGGGTGTCGCCGCTGAACACCACGCCGAGACCGGGGTCGTAGAGGCAGACGGCGCCGGGGGCGTGGCCGGGCGTGTGCAGCACGGTGAGATCGGCCCCCGCCGCTTCCAGCACCTGGCCGTCGACGAGGTGCTCGTCGGGCTCGCGGTCGGGATGGGTGAGGCGCCACAGCGGCAGGTCGTCCGGGTGGAGCCAGATGGTGGCGCCGGTCAGATCGGCCAGGGCGGGGGCCGCGTTCACGTGGTCGTTGTGCGCGTGGGTGCACACGATCGCGGTGAGCCGGCGGTCGCCCACGGCGGCGAGGACGGCCTCGGCGTCGTGGGCGGGATCGATGACGACGGCCTCGTGGTCGTCTCCGACGATCCACACATTGTTGTCGACGTCCCAGGTTCCCCCGTCGAGGGTGAACTGGCCGGACGTGACGAGGCGTTCGATACGGGCGGTCATCAGAACTCCACCACCGATCGCAGCACGTCACCGTGGTGCATGCGCTCGAACGCCTGCTCCACCTGGTCCAGCCGGATCGTCTCGGTGACGAACGCCTCCAGCGGGAGGCGCCCCTGGAGGTGCAGGTCGATGAGCATCGGGAAGTCCCGCGAGGGCAGACAGTCGCCGTACCAGGAGGACTTGAGGGAGCCGCCGCGGCCGAACACGTCCAGCAGGGGCAGTTCGAGCTTCATCTCCGGGGTGGGCACGCCGACCAGGACGACGGTGCCGGCCAGGTCGCGGGCGTAGAACGCCTGCCGGTAGGTCTCCGGGCGGCCGACCGCGTCGATCACCACGTCGGCGCCGAAGCCGCCGGTCAGCTCACGGATCGCCTCGACCGGCTCGGTCTCCTTGGAGTTGACGGTGTGGGTGGCGCCCAGCGTGCGCGCCGTCTCCAGCTTGCGGTCGTCGATGTCGACGGCGATGATCCGTGCGGCACCGGCCAGCGCGGCACCGGCGACGGCCGCGTCCCCGACGCCGCCGCAGCCGATGACGGCGACGGAGTCGCCCCGGCCGACGTTGCCGGTGTTGATCGCCGCGCCGATGCCCGCCATCACACCGCAGCCGAGCAGTCCGGCGACGGCCGGGGAGACCTCGGGGTCGACCTTGGTGCACTGCCCGGCCGCGACGAGCGTCTTCTCGGCGAAGGCACCGATGCCGAGCGCGGGGGTGAGCTCCTGGCCGGTGGAGGCGAGGGTCATCTTCTGCTTCGCGTTGTGGGTGTTGAAGCAGTACCAGGGGCGGCCTCGCAGACAGGCGCGGCAATTGCCGCACACCGCACGCCAGTTGAGGATCACGAAGTCACCGGGCGCCACGTCGGTGACGCCCTCCCCCACCGACTCCACGACGCCTGCGGCCTCGTGGCCGAGCAGGAAGGGGTAGTCGTCGGAGATGCCGCCCTGCTTGTAGTGCAGATCGGTGTGGCAGACCCCGCAGGCCTGGATGTCCACGACGGCCTCGCCGGGGCCCGGATCGGGGATCACGATCGTCTCGATCCGTACCGGCTCGTCCTTCCCCGGTGCGACGACGCCGCGTACTTCCTGCGCCATGGTCGGGCCCCTTTCCGTCGGTGTTCCTCTTCGTCCCGACCCTACGCCACCGGGCACCGCCGGGAGGGCCGCACGAGGGCGTGGACCAGCGCGTTTCCCGGCACGGGGTGAGGGCCGCCCGGTCACGGACGGCCCTCATGGGTAAGGCTGTTCAGCTCCGGCCAGGTCCAGGTGGCCTCTCGTGCGGATCAGGCCGGACCCGCGGGGGTCCGGCCTGATCGGGACGACGGACTCTAGAGTCCGGGGAGCAGCCCGGTGACCGGGGCGGCGAGGTCGGTGAGCTGGTGCAGTTCGTTCAGCCGGTTCAGCTCGCTCACCTGGTTCAGGCCGCGCAACTGCTCGCCGACGCGCGGGACCTGGCTCTGGGCCTGGGGCGGGAGTTCGCTGAGGGCGGCGTCGTCCAGGACGGTCATCGGGTTGATCTGCCCGTTGGCCGGTGCGCTCGCGGCGGCCGCGTTCGCCAGGGGTGCGGCAAGGCCCGTGACACCGACGGCCAGACCGACGGCGGCGACGATGCGTCGTGTTGAGATCATGCCCCGATCAACGCCCGTGGCCCGTGCCGGACACGGGCGGTGGCCGTGCCTCACCCGACAGGCGGACCCCGTCGCCCGTGTTTGCCGTCGCCGCCGGGCGGAGGAGTCCCGGATGCGGGTCCCGCGGTCCGCCGCCCGCTCGGGACGAGCAGGCACGAGCAGCGCAACGGTCCAGGTCGGCTCCCGGCCGACCTGGACCTTCCCGGCTCAGCCGGTGGTGAGGACCATCCGGAAGCGGGCCTTGCCGGCGAGCATCTTCCGGAAGGCGGAGTCGACGTCGTCCAGCGGTACGGACTCGCTCATCGGGCGGATGCCGTGCAGGGCGCTGAACTCCATGGTGTCCTGCACGTCCTGGGAGGTGCCGGAGGGGTGGCCCTTCACCTCGCGGCCGGCCATGAGGAGCTGGACCGGGCTGATCTCCAGCGGCTCCGCGGTGGCACCGATGACGACGAGCCGGCCGCGCGGGGCCAGGCCGTCCACGGTGGCGGACATGGCGTCGGAGTTCCCGGCGGTGGCCAGCACCACCCTGGCGCCGCCGAGCGCCTGGAGCGCGTCGGCGACCGGGGTCCCCGAGGTGCTGTCGATGTAGTGGTGCGCGCCCAGCTCCCGCGCGAAGTCCTCCTTGTCCGCGCCGCGTGCGATGGCGACGGTCTCAAAACCCATCGCGGCCGCGTACTGCACGCCGAGGTGGCCCAGGCCGCCGATCCCCAGGACGGCGACCAGGTCTCCGCCGGGCCGGGCGTCCGAGCGCCGCAGGGCGTTGAAGGTGGTGACGCCCGCACAGGCCATGGGCCCCGCGTCGACCGCGTCCAGTCCGTCGGGAATGCGGGCGAGCGCGTCGGCGGGCACGATCACCTGCTCGGCGAAACCGCCGTCGTAGGCCCAGCCGGGCACCTGGAGGCGGACGCAGGTGATGAAGTCGCCCTCACGGCAGGGCTTGCACCAGCCGCAGCTCCCGCCGAACCAGCCGACCGCGACCCGGTCCCCGACCTTCCAGTCCCGCTCCGCCGCGCCCTCGCCCAGCTTGGCGATCCGCCCGGCGATCTCGTGCCCCGCGACCTCGGGGAAGGAGATGCCGGGCAGGCCGCCCTCGACGAACATGGCGTCGCTGTGGCAGATCCCGCACGCCTCCACGGCGATCCGCACATGGCCGGGGCCCGGCCGCCGCACCTCCCGTTCGACCAGCTCGAAGCTGCCGCCGGGTTCCGTCACCTGCGCCACTCGATAGGTACTCATACGCCTCTCCGGAGAACATCGCGACGAGCCCGCGCGGGCCCTCGGTCCAGCACACCAGCAGTACCCCGATCGCGCGCGCCGACGCGGGGAGCCGGGGTCACGGGAGACGGTGCGTGGTGACGCCGGTCAGGGCGCCGCCGGCCACGGTGGCGGTCATGTAGGTGGCGTGCGGCCGGTGCCGGCGGTCGGTCGGGGAGCCGGGGTTGAGCAGCCGGAGGCCACCGGGAGCGGTGGTGTCCCAGGGGATGTGGCTGTGCCCGAAGACCAGGACGTCAAGGCCGGGGAAGCGGGCGGCGCAGCGGGCCTCCCGGCCGCGGGCCGGCCCGGTCTCGTGGACCACGCCGAAGCGCAGGCCGCCCAGCTCGGCGTAAGCCACCTCAGGGAGCCGGGCGCGCAGGTCGTCTCCGTCGTTGTTGCCGTACACCCCGACCAGGTGGCGGCTGCCGGACTCCAGGAGGTCGAGGGTGGCGGTGTCCACCCAGTCGCCTGCGTGGAACACCACGTCCGCGTAAGGGAGTTCGGCGAGCAGGCGGTCCGGGAGCCGCTTGGCCCGCTTCGGCAGGTGGGTGTCGGACAACATCAGCAGGCGCACCTGTCCAGCATGGGGAAGCCCAATGGACAGGTGAAACTGAACAGCCCGAACTGGACAGTCTGGACTGATGCTGCTTACGGTGGCGGGCATGGTCCATGTCTCCGGTTCGGCCGCCCGCGCGGCACGCGAGCTGCGGGTGGTCTTCAGCCGGCTGCGGCGCCGTATCCGTGAGGTGGCGCGGGACGCCGACCTCACGCCCCCGCAGGAGTCCGCGCTCTCCCTCGCCGGCAAGCACGGCGCCGCCACGGCGAGCGCGCTCGCGGCGGCGGAGGGCGTGCGCCCGCAGTCCATGGCGGCCACGCTCGGCGCGCTGGAACAGCAGGGGCTCATCCGCCGCGCGCCCGACCCGGACGACGGCCGCCGTCAGCTCGTCACCCTGACCGAGGCGGGCCGTGCCCGCGTGGAGGGCAACCGGCAACTGCGCGAGGAGTGGCTGGCCCGCGCCTTCCAGGACCGGTTCACCGAGGAGGAACGGGAGACGGTGCTGACCGCGCTGGAACTGCTGGAGCGGCTGTCCCGCCCCTGAACACCGGGCCCTTTCCCGGCACCCACCCTTTGCGAAAGGCCGACGCATGTCCGTCACCACGCTCGACCCCCGTACCGCCCTCGTCGTGATCGACCTCCAGGCCGGGATCACGGCGATGCCCGTCCAGCCGCACGGCGCCGCCGACGTGGTGGCCCGCAGTGCCGAGCTGGCCGACGCCTTCCGTGCCCGGAACCTGCCCGTGGCGCTGGTCCGGGTCTCCTTCGCCGCCGACGGCGCGGACGCCGTGCCCGGCCGCACCGAGCGCCAGGCGCGCGGCCTGGCCTTCCCCGAGGGCTGGGACGTGATAGCGGACGAGCTGACCGGGCACGCCGGGGACGTCCTGGTCACCAAGCACAACTGGAGCGCCCTGTTCGGCACCGACCTGGACGTGCAGCTCCGCCGCCGGGGTGTCACGCAGATCGTGCTCACCGGGATCGCCACCAGCATCGGCGTCGAGTCCACCGCCCGTGACGCCTACGCCGCCGGCTACCACGTCACCCTGGCCACCGACGCCATGGCCGACGCGGACGCCGACGCGCACACCAACAGCGTCGAGCGGATCTTCCCCCGCCTCGGGGAGAGCGGTACGACGGCGGAGATCCTCGAACTGCTGGCCAAGACCCACGGCTGAGCACGCCGGGCGGGCCCGGCACCCGCTCGGGTACCGGGCCCCCTCGTCCCTGCGTCCGGGTCAGTCCCCGGCCGCCGCCGCGCGTTCCACCTCGGCCTCGACCTCGGCGCGGGCCCGTCCGGTGTCGCGGGCGTACTCGCTGAGCGCGGTCTGCACGTCGCGGGCCAGGTCACGCCAGGCCCGCAGGGCGGTCTCGTACGTACCGGACTGCGCGCCGGTCATCGCCCGCTCGGCCGGGGGACCGTAGGTGTCCCGCAGCTCCTCCACGGTGGCGTGTGCCGCGGCCGCCGCGCGCTGTTTCTGGACCAGTTCTTCGAAGGTGTGTGCCACACCAACCGACCCTAGGCACGCGGAGCGAACCCGCCACTCGGGGCCGCCGTCCGCGCCGTCCGCCGGGGCCCGCTCCCGGGCGTCGTCACCCGCCTCGTCGAGATCCCTCATCCCCACCCGCCCCCTCACGCCTCGTCCGTCACCAGCTCCGCCCACACTTGCTTGCCGCCGCTGACCGGGACCGTGCCCCAGGTGTGGGAGACCGCCTCGACCAGCAGGATTCCCCGGCCGCCGGTGGCCTCCCAGCCGACACTGGTCGGCTGCAGGGGCCCGCGCGGCGAGGAGTCGGTGACCGCGATGCGCAGGCGGTGGCCGATCAGGCCGAGGTCGAGCCGTACCTGCCCCCCGGTGTGCACGAGGGCGTTGGTGACCAGCTCGGACACCACGAGCAGGGCGGTGTCGGCGGTGTCCCTCGGCACCTCCCAGGCGCGCAGGGTGCGGCGGACGAAACGCCGGGCGTGCCGCACCGCCTCCGGCACCCGCCACACGCTCCAGCTCTCGCGGCGCGGGCGCACGGCCATGCCGTCGTAGCGGACCAGCAGCAGCGCCACGTCGTCGCCCCGGTGGGCCCCCGCGAGCAGGGCGTCGGCGGTGCGGCCGAGGCGGGCGGGGTCGGCGGCGGCGAGGTCGCGGGCGAGCCGGTCCATACCGGCGTCGAGCTCGGTGCCGGCGGACTCGACCAGGCCGTCGGTGGTGAGCGCGAGGACCGTGCCTGCCGTGAGTTTCAGCGGGGTCATCGGGTACTCCGCCCGGGTGAGCACCCCGAGCGGCGGTCCGCCCTCGACCTGGACGGTCCGCGTGCTGCCGTCCGGGTGGCGCAGCACCGGCTGCGGGTGCCCGGCGCGCACGCACAGGGCGGTTCCCTGCTCCATGTCGAAGTCGACGTAGACGCAGGTGGCGAAGAGGTCGGTCTCCATGTCGAGGAGCAGCCGGTTGGCGTGGGCGACGACCACGTCGGGCGGGTGACCCTCGGCGGCGTAGGCGCGCAGGGCCGTGCGCATCTGGCCCATGAGGGTGGCGGCGCCCGCGTTGTGGCCCTGGACGTCTCCGATGACGAAGGCCACGTGGTTGTCGGCGAGCGGGATCACGTCGTACCAGTCGCCGCCGACCTCCAGGCCGTCGGTGGCGGGCAGGTAGCGTGCCACCGCCTTGGCTCCGGGCAGCCTGGGCAGCCGGTGGGGCAGCAGGGTGCGCTGGAGCATGCCGACGAGTTCGTGCTCGGCGTCGAAGGCGTGGGCGCGGCGCAGGGCCTGTCCGGCGAGGGCGGCACAGGCGGTGAGCAGGGCACGTTCGTCGGGGGCGAACTCGTGCGGGCGGTCCCAGCCGATCAGGCAGGCCCCTGTCATCCGGTCGCCCGCGGGCAGCGGCAGGACCGCGAGGCCACCGGGGCCGACTCCGGCGAGGCCGGGTTCCAGGGCGGAGCCGGCGGGCCATATGTGGGCGCGGCCCTCGCGCAGCGCGGCGGCGAGGGCGGGCATGGCGCGTACGGGGGCGTCGGGCCACTCTCCGCGCCATTCGGCCCGCCAGAGTTCGGGCCACGCCTCGGGTTCGGGCGGGTCGAGGACGGCGACGACGAGGCGGTCGTTCTCCAGTTCGGCCAGCGCGATGCGGTCGGCACGCAGGGGCTTGCGCAGTGCGTCGACGACTGCGTGCCCGACGTCCTTGACGGTGCCCGCGGTGGCGAGGTCGGCGGCGAGGCGCTGGACGCGCGCCACGTCGGTGACGTCGGAGCGAAGCTTGGTGGCGTCCGCGACGGTGCCGACCAGCCGGGCGGGCCTGCCCTCCCCGCCGGGCAGCGGCCGTCCGCGCAGCCGGAGCCAGCGGAGTGCCCCGGACGGCTGGCGGACACGGAACTCCAGCTCACGCTCCTCCAGCGCCATGTGGTCGGGCTCCACGACCGACATCAGCGCCGGCAGGTCCTCGGGCACCGTGAGCCCGAGGAGCGTCTCCACCTTGCTGTCGAAGGCGTCGCGCCCTATCCCGAAGAGCCGCAGGATCTCGTCGCCGACCTCGACCCGTCCGGTGTCCATGGCGAGGCTGAAGGCGTCGGCGGCCGGTTCGCGGGCGCCGGCCGGGAAGGGCTCGGGGACGGCGACGGCGCGGGCGATCAGTTCCAGCACGGTCCGCTCCCCGGCCCCGAATCCCTCGGGCCGTTCCGTGACCGCGAGCAGCGAGCCGCCGCCCGGCCCGGCGAGGGGCAGGGCGGCGAGGGAGAAGTCCGGTGCGGGGGTGCGGCGGCCCTCGGTCCGGTCGGCCGCTTCGCCGGGGCCCGGCCAGGCGGGGAGGCCGGTGCGGTGGGCCTCGGCGGCCGGCGCGCCACCGTCGGCGGGGCAGCCGTCGCGCAGGCCGTACAGCGAACCGGGCACTCCGACGGACTCGGCCAGGTGCAGAACGGCGGGGTCGTCGCCGGGGGCGTAGACGCCGGCGAACGAGGCACCGGCGAGGACGAGCGCCTGTTCCAGGACGCGGCGGAGCCGGTCGGCGGAGGCGGGCGCGGCCATGAGTGTGGCGAGGACGTGCTCGGCACGCCCGGCTACCGTCCTGCGTACCGCAGCACCCTCACCCGCCACGCTGGCCATTACAGCGCGTGCGGGCGCGCGGCGCAGCCCCTGTGCACCGACCGCACGCGGTTTTTCCCTACCGCGCGATTGCCCCGGAAGCCTCAGGCCCGGGCGCACCGGCCTTTTCCGCCGTCCGGCATGAGTGGTGCCGGGAGGGGGTACTCGGCCTGGGCCTGTACGGGGGATCTTGGCGCGGACGCGGGTTCCGGCCCTGCTGTCCGCGGCGTTGCGGTCACTCTCCCCCGAGCCCGGATCCGCTCGGGCAGGTGGACCCCACCGTCCGCGCCGGCCCCCTCCTCGCCGTTGGACCTGGACGCACCAGACCCCCGCTCGCCGGGATCGACGGGCACCGCGCCCTCCCCGCACCTTGATCCGCCGGGCGGGCGCTGATCGCCAGCAGTGGAACTCGTGCGCGGTGCGGGGCGCGAGGGCCGTAAGAGGAGGTGGTCGGCGTGTCCGACACGCCGGACCCTGCGGAGGAACTCCCGGGGGCGGGACGGCCGCCGCTGTCGGTCGCCCTGGCCGCGATGATGGAGGACGTGGGCGCGCACTCGGGCGCGGTCTACCTGCTGCGGCCGGATGTTCCGGTGCTGGAGATGGCGGTGATGGCGGGCCTGCCGAGGGTGTTCGCCGCGCCGTGGGAGCGGGTCGGGGTGAGCGCGCCGGTCCCGGTCGCGCAGGCGGTGCGGCAGCGGTGCCTGGTGTGGGTGGGCGGCGGCGAGGAGATGGCGCGCCGCTTTCCGCACATCGCGGTGGTGCTGCCGTACCCGTTCGCGCTGGCGGCGCTGCCGCTGGCCACGGACGAGGCCGTGCTCGGCTCGATGTTCGTGACCTGGCCGGCCGGGCACGGCCCGGAGCTGACCGAGCGGGAGCGGACGCTGCTCGCGGCGGGATGCGGGCGGCTGACCCGCGTGCTGGCGCGGGCGTCGGCCGAGCATCTGCCGCTGGGCCCCGAGCGGGATCTGGTGGCGACGCCGGACGCGGCCGTCGTGGACACGCTGGGGCCGGTGGAGGCGGCGCGGATGGTGGCCCGGCTGCCCTACGGACTTGTGTCGCTCGACCTGGACGGCCGGATCGGCCACATCAACGCGTCCGCCGCGGAACTCCTCGGCCGGCCCGCCGCCGAACTGCACGGCACGCTGCCCTGGGTGTCGGTGCCCTGGCTCAACGACCCGCTGTACGAGGACCGATACCGGGCCGCGCTGATCAGCCGCCGTCCGACCTCCTTCGTGGCGCTCCGGCCGCCCGGCCAGTGGCTGTCCTTCCGTCTCTATCCGGGCAGCACCGGGGTGACCGTGCGCGTCACGCGGGTCCGGGTGCTGCCCGAGCACACGGACGGGCCGGCCGGGGCGCGGCCGCACCGGCTGGTGACGATCTCGCGGCTGCTGAGCCTCACGGGGGCGCTGACCGAGGCGGTGGCGGTGGACGATCTGGTCCAACTGGTCGCCGAGGAGGTGGGCCCGGCGGTCGGCAGTCACGCGCTGATGCTGCTCGGCGCCGAGGAGGGGCGGATGCGGGTGCTCGGGCACCGCGGCTACCCGGACAGGCGGGTGGCCGGATGGTTCGACGGGATGCCGCTGAGCGAACGCACTCCGGGCACCCAGGCGTTGAGCTGTGGAGTGCCTGCGTTCTTCGAGTCCCGGGAGCAGTTGGAGCGGCTGTATCCCGTGCGGCGCGAGTCCCGTGACGGCTTCGCGGCCTGGGCGTTCCTGCCGCTGGTCGCGTCCGGGCGCCGGGTGGGGACGTGTGTGCTGGCGTACCGGGAGCCGCGTTCCTTCCCCGCCGAGGAGCGGGCGGTGCTGACCGGCCTCGGCGGGCTGATCGCCCAGGCACTGGAGCGGACGATGCTGTACGACGCCAAGCACCGGCTGGCGCACGGGCTCCAGGAGGCGCTGCTGCCGCACTCGCTGTACGCGCCGCCCGGCATCGAGGCGGCCGCGCGCTATCTCCCGGCGACGCGGGGCATGGACATCGGCGGCGACTTCTACGACCTGGTGCCGACCCGGCCGCAGGCGTCCGCCGTGATCGGCGACGTCCAGGGGCACAACGTCAAGGCGGCGGCGCTGATGCGGCAGATCCGTACCGGTGTGCGCGCGTACAGCGCGGTGGGACAGGCGCCGGGCAAGGTGATGGGCAGCAGCAACCGGCTGCTGATCGACCTCGGCGCCGAGCTGTTCGCCAGTTGCCTCTACCTCCGCCTCGACCCCGCGCACGGCCGCGCCGTCATGGCGCGGGCCGGTCATCCGCCGCCGCTGCTCAGGCGCCCGGACGGGCGGGTGAGGGTGCTGGACCTGGCCGGGGGACCGCTGCTCGGCATCGACCCGGAGGCGGTGTACCCGACGACGGAGGTGAGGCTGGCGCCGGGCTCGGTGCTCGCCCTCTACACGGACGGCCTCGTGGAGTCGCCCGGTGTGGACATCGAGGACGCGCTGATCGACCTGGGCGCGCTGTTCGCCGAGGCGGGCGACGGTCCGCTGGAGGAGCTGGCGGACGCGCTGGTCCGGCACGGCACGGCCGGCCGGGAGCGGGTGGACGACGTGGCGGTGCTGCTGCTGCGTGCTCAGGACGGGAGGTGAGGCACCGAGGCGCAGCGGGTCCGGCCCCTCCACCGAAGGGCCGGACCGGCTGGATCAGTTGGCGGAGGTTCCGCCCTGCTGACGGTCGCGGTGGTGCGTCCTGGTGTTCTGCTCCTGAGCGGCACCGGAACCCGCACCGGCCTGGTCGCCGGCGCCGCCGATCCGGTCGCCGCCCGCCTGGTCACCGGCACCGGCCTGGTCGCCCGCGCCGGCCTGGTCCCCGGCACCCGCCTGGTCGCCGCCGGCACCCGCACCGGCACCCGCGCCCCCGGCGCCGAGGGTGGCGCCCGTGGCCGCGAGGGCGGCGGTGACCGGCTGGAAGAAGGTCTCGCCGCCGCTGGTGCAGTCGCCGCTGCCGCCGGAGGTCAGGCCGATCGCCGCGCCCTCCTGGGTGAACAGTGAGCCGCCGCTGTCGCCGGGCTCGGCGCAGACGTCGGTCTGGATGAGACCGGTGACGGTGTCGACGCCGCCCGGGTCGGTCTCGCTCTGGAAGTTCACGGTGGCGTCGAGGCCGGTGACCTGGCCGTTGTGCAGCCCGGTGGTGGAGCCCATGCGGAACACGGTGGAGCCGACGGTGGCCTCGGCGGCCTGGGTGATCGCCACGATCTGACCGTTGCCCGCGTCGACCTCGCTGGGTGCCTCGGTCGCCGGGTCGTCGTACTTGACGAGCGAGAAGTCGCCCGCACCGGGGAAGGTGGCCTGGTCGACGGTGGCGATGGGCTGCCCGGTCTGCGAGTCGGACCACTGCTTGGCCGCGACCCCGCAGTGACCGGCGGTCAGGAAGGCGGGGCTGCCGTCGGAGGCGGTGACGTTGAAGCCGAGGGAGCAGCGGACGCCGCCGCCCTGTGTCTGGGAGAAGATCGCGTCGCCACCGGAGACGAACGTCTTGAAGGTGCCGCCGGTCCTCTTCAGCGTGGCCGTGCCGGAGCCGAGACCGTCGACGGTGGACTCGAGCCGGTCCCACTTGGCGCCGGTCACCGTGGAGTCGGCGCTGACGATCACCTTGTTGGTGCGCGGGTCGACGGCCCAGGCGGTGCCGGGGATGGCCGCCTTGGTCCGCAGCGTCTGCGCGGCGGACCGGAGATCGGCGGTGCTGTTCTCCACCTGCCGTACGACGGCGCCCGTACTCTTCGCACGTGCGACGGCGGCACCCTCACCGACCGCGTTGACGACGAGCTGCCGCTTGGCGGTGTCGTAGTAGGAGCCGGCGAACTGGCCGCCGAGGGACTGCTTCAACCGGGCGGCGAGCATGGTCGCATCGGTGGCCCTGAGGGTCCTCGCGGTGCCCGCCGAGGCCGTGCCCTTGTCCTGGGACGCGTTGGCGTTGGGCAGCAGCAGGGCCGCCGCTCCGAGCGCCGCGACACCGCCCACCGCTATGGCGGCCTTCCTCTTGGGCATGCGCTTGTGACTCAACTTCTCGACCTCCTGGGTACGGGGGTCTGCCGCTGTCGGGCAGTTCGTAGGGGGGTGCCGGCTGGCTACAGGTACGGGCGGTCCGCCGGGTGCGTTCAATCCCGATTGCCAACTTCGTTGCAGGGAGGGGGAATCAGCCACGCCCGTGCACCTTCTGACGCACCGGCACCCCGGTGACCCCGCGTCACGCCAGAGTGACCCTGGGTCCAGTGCCGGTAACGGAATCCCCGCTTCAGGGAATCTGCACATCCCGCACCCAGACAGGGCACGGTCCGTCGGCTTCGCACACCGGCGCGGGTGTCCCGGACACGTCTTAGGAGAGGTGTGCCGGATTCGTGTTACCGGCGGTAGTGGAGAGGGTGCGGCGGCGGCGCGGTGATTGTGAAGGCGTACTGCGCACGGCGTGCGCACCCCTGCACGAATGAACCCCACCGTGGGCCGAACTCGCTGGTGAGAGCCTTGAGCAAGTGGAACCGGGCGCGGCGTGCGTGCTTTGATCCATCGCGTCGCAGGAACCGCCCCAGGGCTGCCGGTAACGGCGGTCCGAAGGTCTGGAACTCCTCGCGGTCGCGGCCGTCATCTGTCCCCAGAGGGGGCCGCTCCCCCCTTGTGAAGACCCATACGAAGGGAAGTTCCATCATGAACTCCACCCCCCGTGTCGAGACCGTCGAGATCTCGGACGCCGAGCTGGACAACGTTTCCGGTGGCCTGTCCGTGAACGCCCTCTCCACCGTGACCGGCGCCGTCAACGGCATCGCCCCGGTTTCCGGCCTGGTGGACACCGTCGTCGGCACCGTCGAGGGTGTCACCGGCCTCAACACGGCCCCGGTCACCGGCCTGGTCGCCGGTCTCTGACCGCACCTCGGTGTCACCGAGAGTCCCGGACCCCTCGCGGGTCCGGGACTCTCGGGCGTCCCGAGACATTTCCGTGCCGTCGTCTCTCCTCGGGTGGGGGAAGTTCCGTGCAGTTCCGCCAACAGGCCCTCGCCAAGCTCCAGTCGCCGGAGGATCTCGACCTCCCGGTGCGGCTGGCACGCCCGCAGGGGTGGCTCGTGCTGGGCATCACCGTCGTCGTGATGGCGGCCGCCTCGGTGTGGGCGGTGACCGGTTCGGTCGCCTCCACCGTGAGCGCCCCGGCCATCCTCACGCACGGGCAGGGCAGTTACGTCCTCCAGAGCCCCGTGGCCGGACAGGTCACCGGCGTGCTCGCCAAGCAGGGGCAGCGGCTGCCCGCCGACGCCCCTGTGCTCAAGGTCCGTACCGCGCAGGGTGATTCGGTGGTCCGCACCGTCGCCGCGGGCCGGATCACCGCGCTGGCCGCGACCATCGGGCAGATCGTGCAGACCGGGGCCGACGTGGCCGCCGTGGAGAAGGTCGCGCACGACTCCGACCCGCTGTACGCGACGGTGTACGTGCCCGCCGAGAACGCGGCCTCCATTCCCGCGCACGCCACGGTGGACCTGACCGTGTCCTCCGTACCGGCCGAGCGCTACGGCGTGCTGCGCGGGACGGTGAAGTCGGTGGACCGCGCGGCGCAGAGCGCCCAGTCGATCGGCGCGTTCCTCGGCGACAGCCAGCTCGGCCGGCAGTTCACCGGCAAGGGCCGCCCGGTCGCCGTCCTCGTCGCGCTCGACAAGTCGGCCTCCACCAGCAGCGGTTACCGCTGGTCGTCGACAGGAGGACCGCCCTTCGGGCTCGACTCCATGACCCTGGCCTCCGGCGCGGTCCATCTGAGCGACCAGCGCCCGATCGATTGGTTGCTCCCGTGACCGCCCCGACCGACACCGCGCAGGAGAACCGCGGCCGCAGACGGGCCGCCCCGGCCCGCCGCCCGGTACCCAAGCCCCGTGGCGGCACGGTCCGTACGCCCACCGTGCTGCAGATGGAGGCCGTCGAGTGCGGCGCCGCCTCCCTCGCCATGGTGCTCGGCCACTACGGCCGCCATGTCCCGCTGGAGGAGCTCCGCATCGCCTGCGGTGTCTCCCGCGACGGCTCGCGCGCCAGCAACCTGCTGAAGGCGGCGCGGAGTTACGGACTGACCGCCAAGGGCATGCAGATGGACCTCGCGGCGCTCGCCGAGGTGCGCGCCCCGGCCATCCTGTTCTGGGAGTTCAACCACTATGTCGTCTACGACGGCATGGGCCGCCGCTTCGGCCGGCGCGGGGTGTACATCAACGACCCCGCGAAGGGCCGGCGGTTCGTGCCGATGGAGGAGTTCGACGGCAGCTTCACCGGCGTGGTGCTGATGCTGGAGCCGGGCGACGGATTCAGCAAGGGCGGCCGCAGGCCCGGGGTTCTCGGCGCGATGCCCGCCCGGCTGCGCGGCACGGCGGGCACCCTGCCCGCAGCGGTGCTGGCGAGCCTGCTGCTGGTCGCGGTGGGCGCGGCGGTTCCCGCGCTGAGCCGTACCTATATCGACATGTTCCTGATCGGCGGCCAGACCTCGCTGCTCGGCGTGCTGTTCGCCTCGATGGCGACCTGTGTGGCGCTGACCCTGGTGCTGACCTGGCTCCAGCAGGCCAATCTGCTGCACGGCCGGATCATCTCCTCCACCCTGTCCAGCGCCCGTTTCCTGCGCCATCTGCTGCGGCTGCCGGTCACCTTCTTCTCCCAGCGCTCCCCCGCCGACCTGGTGCAGCGCCTGCAGTCCAACGACCAGGTCGCCGAGACCCTGGCCCGCGACCTCGCGGCGGCCGGTGTGGACGCGATCGTGGTCGTGCTGTACGCGGTCCTGCTGTACACCTACGACCCGCAGCTGACCTTCGTCGGCATCGGCGTGGCACTGCTCAACATCGTGGCGATGCGGCTGGTGATCCGGCTGCGCGCGACCCGTACCGCGAAGCTGCGGGCGGACACCGCACGGCTGACGAACACCTCGTACACCGGGCTCCAGCTCATCGAGACGATGAAGGCGACCGGCGGGGAGGACGGCTACTTCCGCAAGTGGGCCGGGCAGCACGCCGCGACGCTGGAGGAGCAGCAGAAGCTCGGTGTGCCGAGCGCGTGGCTGGGCGTGGTCGCGCCGACGCTGGCCACCTTCAACAGCGCGCTCATCCTGTGGATCGGCGGCCTCAGGGCGGTCGAGGGACACATCTCGGTCGGTCTGCTGGTGGCGTTCCAGGCGCTCGTGGCCCGCTTCACCGCGCCGCTCACCCGGCTGAACGGCGTGGCGGGCCGCATCCAGGACTTCGCGGCCGACGTGGCCAGGCTGAAGGACGTGGAGAACTTCCAGGCCGACCCGCTGTACGCGCGTCCCGGCGGCGCCGACTCCACCCGCAGGCTGCGCGGGCACGTCGAGCTGGAGGGTGTCACCTTCGGCTACAGCCCGCTGGACAAGCCGCTGCTGACGGATTTCGGCCTCATGGTGGGGCCGGGGCAGCAGGTGGCGCTGGTGGGTGGGTCGGGCAGCGGCAAGTCGACGGTGTCCCGGCTGATCTCGGGCCTGTACTCGCCATGGGAGGGAGTGATCCGGATCGACGGCCGCAGGCTGGAGGACATCCCGCGCGGCGCGCTCGCCGCCTCGGTGTCCTTTGTCGACCAGGACGTGTTCCTCTTCGAGGGCTCGGTCCGGGACAACGTGGCGCTGTGGGACCCCTCGATCCCGGACGAGGCGGTGGAGGAGGCGCTGCGGGACGCGGCGCTGTACGACGTGGTGGCGCGCCGGCCGGGCGGGGTGCACAGCAGGGTCGAGCAGGACGGCCGCAACTTCTCCGGCGGCCAGCGCCAGCGGCTGGAGATCGCGCGGGCACTGGTGCGCCGCCCCAGCATCCTGGTGCTGGACGAGGTGACCAGCGCGCTGGACGCCGAGACGGAGCTGACGGTGATGGACAACCTGCGCCGGCGGGGCTGCGCCTGCGTGGTGATCGCCCACCGGCTCTCCACGGTCCGCGACAGCGACGAGATCGTGGTGCTCCAGCACGGCACGGTCGTGGAGCGGGGCAGGCACGAGGAGCTGCTGGCGCGCGGTGGCGCGTACGCGGCGCTGGTCAGGGAGCGGTGAGATGACGTCCACGTACGACGGTGATCTGGTGCTGGGCGCCCTCGGCTCGCTGGGTACGCGGGTCGACTGCGCCGGGCTGAACCGGCTGGATCTCGAAGGACCCCAGGTGCTCTGGCTGGTGGCGGCCGGCGCGCTCGACCTGTTCGCGGTGGATGCCGCCGAGCAGGGCCACTGGCACCACCTGGGCCGGGTGGAGGCGGGGGCGCTGCTGCTCGGCCCGGTCGTGGGACCCCAGCACACCCTGGTGGCACGCCCGGTGCGGGACTGCGTGGTGCACCGGGTCGACCTGCGCGAGCTCCACCAGGGCGCGCACACCGAGACCTGGTCCTACGACGAGTACGGCAACCCGCAGTACGTCCCGCCCTCCTCCAGCCCGCTGGAGTACGCCCTCGCGCTCGGTGTCGGCCGGGGCCTGTCGGTGCTGTTCCAAGCGCCGCTCGCGGAGGACCGGTCGGTGGCGCCGTCCGACGACGACGTGTTCTGGATGCAGGTGCCGCCGGGCAGTGTGCAGTACGGGTCGATGTACGGCGCGGAGGCTGCGGCCGACCTGCTGATGGACCCGGGGCTGTGGCAGAGCCTGGTCGACCAGCAGTACCGGCTGCTGGCCGCGCTGGACCGCTGGATCGAGCAGTTGGAGCGCACTCACGAGACGCGGGCGGCAGCCGGCATCAAGGCCGGTGAGGCGGTACGCGCCCAGGCGGACCGGACCCTGCTCGCCTCCATCGGCAGGCGCTCGGACCGGCGGACCACGGCGGCCGACGCGGACGCCGGGTACGCGGCCTGCAGGCTGGTCGCGCGGGCGGCCGGGATCACGCTGGCCGACCCGGCGCGCGGGATCGGCGAGAGCGAGCGGCTGGACCCGGTGGAACGGGTGGCGCTGGCCTCGCGGGTCCGGGTCCGGGCGGTGCGGCTGGAGGGCCGCTGGTGGCGGGAGAACGTGGGCCCGCTGGTCGGCCACCGGGCGCTGTCCGGGGCACCGGTGGCGCTGCTGTGGCGGCGCGGCGGCTATGTGGCCGTACAGCCGGCGACCGGCCGGGAGACGCCGGTGGAGAAGGCGAACGCGGAGGAGTTCGAGCCTCGTGCGGTGATGTTCTACCGGCCGCTGCCCGAGAAGCGGCTCGGCCCGCTGGGCCTGCTCCGGTTCAGCCTGGGCGGGACGCGCAACGACCTGCTGAACCTGCTGCTGGCGGGGCTGGTCACGGTGGCGATCGGCGCGCTGGTGCCCATCGCCACGGGCAAGGTGCTCGGCGAGTACGTACCGCAGGCGCGGGAGAACCTGATCGCGCAGGTCTGTCTCGCGGTGATGCTCAGCGGGGTGGTGTCCGCGGCGTTCACACTGCTGGAGAACCTCACCATCCTGCGGCTGGAGGGACGCATCGAAGGCTCGCTGCAGCCGGCGGTCTGGGACCGGCTGCTGCGGCTGCCGACCCGGTTCTTCAGCGGGCGCTCCACCGGTGAGCTGGCGAGCGCCGCGATGGGCATCAGCGCGATCCGGCGGCTGCTGGCGGGCGTCGGCCCGGTGGTGGCGCAGTCGGTGACGATCGGCGCGATGAACGTCGGCCTGCTGCTCTGCTACAGCGTGCCGATGGCGATGGCCGCCATCGCGATGCTCCTGGTGATCGGCGCCGTCTTCACGGGACTCGGGCTGTGGCAGGTCCGTTGGCAGCGGCGGCTCGTGACACTCGGCAACAAGCTGAACAACCAGGCGTTCCAGACCTTGCGCGGCCTGCCCAAGCTGCGGGTGGCGTCGGCGGAGAACTACGCCTACGCCGCGTGGGCCGGTGAGTTCGCGCGCAGCCGGGAGCTCCAGCAGCGGGTCGGCCGGATCAAGAACCTCAGCTCGGTGCTGGGCGCGGTGTATCTGCCGGTGTGCACGCTGGTGATGTTCATGCTGCTGGCGGGTCCGGCGAAGGGCACGATGTCGGCGGCGTCGTTCCTCACCTTCAGCACCGCGGTGACGATGGTTCTGACCTCGGTCACCCAGCTGACCGGCGCGTTCGTGTCGGCGGTGGCGGCGCTGCCGCTGTTCGAGGAGCTGCGCCCGGTGCTGGACGCCACGCCGGAGGTGCGGGCGGGCAGCACCCGGCCGGGCCCGCTGAGCGGAGCGCTGGAGGCCAGGCGGCTCTCGTTCCGGTACTCCGACGACGGTCCGCTGGTCCTGGACGACGTCTCCTTCGCGGTGCGGCCGGGTGAGTTCGTCGCGGTGGTCGGCCCGAGCGGCTGCGGCAAGTCCACGCTGCTGCGCCTGCTGATCGGCTTCGACAAGCCGGTGTCCGGCAGTGTGCTGTACGACGGCCAGGACCTCGGCGCGCTGGACCAGTCGGCGGTGCGGCGGCAGTGCGGAGTGGTCCTCCAGCACGCGCAGCCTTTCAACGGCTCCATCATGGACGTGGTCTGCGGCACCGAGCCGTACACGCCCGAGGAGGTCATGGCGGCCATCGAGCTGGCGGGGCTCGCCGAGGACGTGCAGCGGATGCCGATGGGGCTGCACACCATCGTCGCCGGGAGCGGGGCGGTCTCCGGCGGGCAGCGCCAACGGCTCATGATCGCCCAGGCGTTGATCCGCCGGCCGCGCATCCTCTTCTTCGACGAGGCGACCAGTGCCCTGGACAACGACACCCAGCGCACGGTCATCGAGTCCACTCGCAAGCTGAACGCCACCCGCGTCGTCATCGCTCACCGGCTGTCCACCGTGATGGACGCGGACCGGGTGGTGGTGATGGAGGACGGCAAGGTGATCCAGCAGGGCACCCCCGCCGAACTGCTCGCGGACACCGGCGGCCGGCTGCACGAACTGGTGCGGCGGCAGCTCGCGTGACGACGGATGTGCCGCTTCCCGGCAAGGCCCCCCACGGGCCTGGCCGGGAAGCGGCTGTGGGTCCGGAAGGCGGCGGCCCCACTCCGCCTCACCCTCCCGGTACGGGATCGCCGGTCGTTCCACCCCAGGGGCCGCACTCCCCAGTTGCGAAACCGACCCTGCGGCACGGAACCCGTGCGATCCCGGTCTAGAACGCGAAGAGGCTGCTGTCGAGCGCGTCCTTCGCGCAAGCGTTGCCGAACGTGCGCTCGTAGGCGACCCGCTGGCCCTGCCAGACACCCTGGACGGTGACGACCACGGGGTCGTACTGCCGGGTGCAGTACACGTCGGGGCGGGCCTTGAGGCCGGTGAAGTCGCCTCTCAGCCCGCGCAGTTCGGCGCAGGCGGCGGCCGCAGCGGGGTGGGTGCCGGTGGCCGTGGGCGCGCAGCTCAGGGTGACGGCGCGTTCCGGGGTGACCGTGGTCGCGCCGTCGCCGTGCCCGGTGGTGAGGACCAGTGCCGAGGGCGCGTACAGGGAGGCAGGCGCGGCTACGGCGGAACCGGTCAGGGGTCCGCAGACGGCGGCGGCGGTGAGGCCGAGGGCCGCGGCCCAGCGCGCGGTGTTCCGCATGGTGTGCATCCTTCCGCTCGATTCGAGGGTGTGCCGCCCTTTGCCCGGTGGGGCGCCGCGACGGCGAGCGCCACTCTGCCGAGTCCGCCGCCGGAACACACATCCCACCCATGACTTTCAGTAACATTGCGTATTGAATCAGTGGCGTGAAGTCACGGAATTCGAACAGGTCGCCCCCTGAACTCCGGGCTTTCCGAACGCGCGGACCGGCTCGATGGCCGGAACTCACCGCCTGCGCAATCGGCCTGAAACATTCCGCGCGCCCACTCCGGGACCGCCTTCACGATCCGCTCCCGACACCTTCACGATTCCTCGCGTTCGCGTGGGTTTCGCCGGGACCCAGGTCATTGAACCCTTGACCGGAACGGCCGGACACGGACGAGACGCACACCGGCCGCCCGAGCCGATCCGGCCGCAACTCGGCCGGACCCCGCCCGGGAGCCCCGGCCGGCCTCCCGCACCGCGACTCCCCCGCACGCCGGGCCCCGTCCCGGTGACCGGGCTCCGGCGCGGCCCGCCGCCTGAGGCACACTGAGCCGAGCATGACACCCCGACGAGAGGGAGCGGTGGCGTGGGCGCTCGGTGGGCGGACTTCCAGTACGAGATCTACCTGAACGGAATGAACGGGACGGTCCCCCGGCTGCCCACCGATCTGACCCGGCTGGAGGAGCTGGCCGAGCACCGGCTCGGGCCGGGCCCGGTCGGGTACGTCGCGGGGAGCGCCGGGAACGGGAGCACCGAGCGGGCCAACCGGACCGCGCTGGAACGCCGCCGGATCGTGCCGCGCATGCTGCGCGACGTGGCCGAACGCGACCTCTCCGCAAGCGTGCTGGGCCGTAGCCTGCCCGCGCCGCTGGCCCTCGCGCCCGTCGGGGTGCTGTCGATCATGCATCCGGACGCGGAGTGCGGCGCCGCCCGGGCCGCCGCCGCGCAGGGTGTGCCGTTCATCCTGTCGTCGGCGTCGAGCACACCGATGGAGACGGTCGCGGAGGCGATGGGGGACGGCGAGCGGTGGTTCCAGCTCTACTGGGGCAGCGACCGCGAGGTGACCCGGAGCTTCCTGGGCCGGGCGCGGGCGGCGGGATACTCGGTGCTGGTCGTCACGCTGGACACCCCGCTGCTGTCCTGGCGCCCGCGTGACCTGGACCGGGCGTATCTGCCGTTCCTGCACGGGGTCGGCACCGCCAACTACTTCACCGACCCCGCCTTCCGCGCCGGGCTCGCCAAGCCGGTGGAGGAGGACCCGGACGCGGCCGTCCTCCGCTTCCTCGGCCTCTTCGGGGACGCCGGGCACACCTGGCCGGACCTGTCCTTCCTGCGGGAGCACTGGGACGGCCCGATCGTCCTCAAGGGCGTCCTGCACCCGGACGACGCCCGCGCGGCCGCCGACGCGGGGATGGACGGAGTCGTGGTCTCCAACCACGGCGGCCGTCAGGTCGCCGGTTCCGTCGCCGCGGCCGACGCCCTGCCGGGTGTCGTCGGCGCGGTCGGCGACCGGCTCGACGTGCTGTTCGACAGCGGCATCCGCACCGGCGACGACATCGCCAAGGCCCTCGCCCTGGGCGCACGCGCGGTCCTGCTCGGCCGCCCCTACGCGTACGGGCTCGGGCTGGACGGCCAGGCGGGCGTCGAGCACGTCGTCCGCAGCATCCTCGCTGAGCTCGACCTGACTCTCGCCCTCTCCGGCCACTCCTCCCCCGCCACCCTGGACCCGTCCGTCCTCAGGGAGGAACCCTGAGGACCGTCCCGTGATGGATCACGCCCGGTACGGCTCCTCTCCGTCACGTTCCCGGAGCCGCCCGGCGGTTCCTCGTATCCCCAGACCGCCGTATCCATGCCACACCCCGTGTCCATGCCATGATTTGCGGCATGAGCACAGGCACCGGTCACGCGGGGATCATCTACTGGCGGCGCAGCATCTGGAACGGCACCCGTTGCCAGCCCGTACTGGCCACTCTGCGTCCCGGCGAGCTGCACCTGCGGGACCGTTCCCTCGGCACCGTCCTGCGGGTGGACCCGCACACGGTGACGGGCCGTCTCACCCGGCTCGGCACCCTCGTGCTGACCGTCGAAGGACGGCGCTGGGTCTTCGTCGGGCGGGGCGCGTCCGTGTCGCCCTCGCCGAGCGCCGAGCAGCACCGGGCCCTGGAGCAGGCCGGACCCGGAACGGCCGCGGCCGGCGGCCTGATGGACGCCCTGCTCAACGACGGCGCGACGGCGCTGATGCGTGACTGGCGCACCCGGCTGGCCGACTCGGGGGCGCGGCTGCGCTGACCGGAGGTACCGGCTGGACACCCGGGCACCGCCGTTCACCGGAACGTCCGCCGCCTCGGACACCGGGCGGCCCCCACCGGACCGGGCGGACGACGGTCCCCGTGGAGGCCACGGTTAGCAGAACGGCCGGGGAACGCGCAATCCCCTTGGTGCCGACTCGCCGTGGCCCCACTGTGGTGTCCGGGGCCATGGTGCCCGCCCCGGCCCGACCCTACGGTTCCGGGACGCCCGGTGGGTTGGCGCTCCGTGACGCGCCGCCGGTGCACCGGGCGCCCCACGAAGGAGCCGCACATGACACCACCCTCGGGAAAGACCCCGCCCCGGGCTCCGCGGCGCCGCGGCGTGTTCCGCCTCGCCGCCGTCGTCCTCCTCGTCCTGGGCGCCGCCCTCGCCGGTCCCGCCCCCACCGCCCAGGCGTCCGTCTCCCTCACCCGGGTGACCGCCTTCGGTTCGAATCCCGGCGCGCTGGCCATGTACACCTACCGTCCCGCGGGACTCCCGGCCGGAGCACCCGTCGTGCTCGCGCTGCACGGCTGCACACAGAGCGCACAGGTCTACGCGGACAACTCGGGACTGCCTCAACTCGCCGACCGCGACAAGTTCCTGCTGGTGCTCGCGGAGACCACGTCCGCGAACAACCCGAACAAGTGCTTCAACTGGTTCCAGAGCACCGACAACCAGCGGGACCAGGGTGAGGCCCTGTCCCTCCGGCAGATGGCCGGCCACGCCGTATCCGCCCTGGGCGCCGACCCCGCGCGGGTCTACGTGACGGGTCTGTCCGCGGGCGGCGCCATGACCGCGGTCATGCTGGCCACCTACCCGGACGTCTTCTCGGCAGGTGCGGTCGTCGCGGGTCTGCCCTACGACTGCACGAAGGACAACAGCCCCTACACCTGCATGAACCCGGGGGTGGACCTCAGCCCGGGTGAGTGGGCGAAGCGCGTGCGGGACGCCTTCCCGACGTACGCGGGGCCGTGGCCGCGGGTGGCCGTCTGGTACGGCGACCAGGACACGACGGTCGTGCCGCGCAACGCCACGGAACTGCGCGACCAGTGGACCGCGGTGCACGGCCTGTCCCAGACACCCACCCGCACCTCCACCATCGGTCCCGACTCAACCCGGCACGACGAGTACGTGGCCGCCGACGGCACGGTCGCGGTCGAGGTCGACCGTGTGCCCGGCGTCAACCACGGGACCCCGGTCGATCCCGGCTCCGGCGACCAGCAGTGCGGCAGCACCGGCGCGCCGTACTTCCTCGACTCGATCTGCTCCAGCTACTGGATCGCCAGGTTCTTCGGCCTGGCCGGCTCGGGCACGGGTCCCGGCTCGCTGCCGGCGCCCACCGGGCTGGCGGTGACCGGGGCCACCGCCACCGGCATCGGCCTGAGCTGGAACCCGGTCAGCGGCGCCACGGACTACGTCGTGCGGCGGGACGGGGACCCGGTCGGCACGGCGAGCGGCACGTCCTACACGGACACCGGTCTGGCGCCGGGCACTTCGCACGCCTACACCGTCGCCGCGCGCGACGCACAGGGCGCCGCCGGAAGTCCCGCGGGGCCGCTCACCGCGAGCACCACCGGCACGGCGGCCACGTGCTGGACGGGCAGCAACTACTCCCACGTGCAGGCGGGACGGGCCACGACCAGCGGCGGCTACGTCTACGCCAGGGGGTCGAACCAGAACATGGGCCTGTACAACACCTTCGTCACGCACACCCTGAAGGAGTCGCCTACGGGCTACTTCACCGTCGCCGACGGTGGATGTCCCTGATCCCGGGCAGAAACGCCACCCGCATCCGTGACGACGGCCCGCCCTCTCGGCCGGTGCCGTCCCGCGGACCTTCGCCGCGGCCCGTCGGCGCGCGTCCCTCACCACGCACCACCCCGGGGACCCGGCCGGCGGACCGCGCCGCGGACGCAAGGCGCCGGTGCGACGCGAGCGCCTCCCGCGGCGTGCCCCCGCGAACGCGCCCGGCTCCGGATCACCCGGGCCCGGCACGACCGTGCCCCGTCACGACGGCCTCCCTGAGCTGCCGGGACGCACCGCCGAAACCGGCCGCGCCCTCGCCGGCATCCGGCATCCGGCATCCGGCACACGCTGAGCCAAAGCAGGGCAGTTCTCGCATGAGCAGGCAGCGGGGGGACTGGAAGGCCGCAGACCCCGTCGCTTGCAGCGCGGCGTGCGGCCCGCGACGCGTGGCGCTGGGAAGGGTCAGAGGCCGGCTTCCCCTTCCTCTCGCATGGCGAATTCCTCGCGTGCGCGTTCGACGGCGGGCATGTTCCGCGAGGCCCACGCCAGCAGCACGTCGACGGGGTGGCGGAGGGTCTTGCCGAGCGGTGTGATCCGATACCGGACCGCCACGGGGCGGGTGGAGACGACCTCGCGCTCGATCACACCGTTCCGCTCGAGCCGCCGCAGTGTCGAGGTCAGCGACTTCTGCGTGACCTGGGGGATGGCCCGGCGCAGTTCGTTGAAGCGGCACGGGCGTTCGCAGAGTTCGTTGAGGACGCTGAGCGACCATTTGTCGAGGATCTGGTCGAGCAGTTCGCGATGCGGGGTGTCGATGCGGAGTTCGTCGTCGGTGTCCATGGTGAAACCTGGTCTCGTTGAAGTGTCCTTCTTCCACTAGGTAGCTTACGGATACCTGCTCGGGAGGAGAGAAACCCATGACTGTTCAGCACTTCACGCCGGAAGGCATGCTGCAGCCGGTCCCCTACCACCATGTCGCCGTGGGCACCGGGACGAAGCACGTCCACGTCAGCGGCCAGGTCGCGCGCGAGGCCGACGGGACTCCGGTGGCACCCGGTGATCTGGCCGGCCAGGTCGCCCAGGCACTGCGCAACACCGCTGCCGGACTGGCGGGCGCGGGCGCGTCGTTCGTGGACGTGCTGCGCTTGACGTTCTACGTGACCCGGTGGAGCCCGGAGAAGATCGGCGAGTTCATGGCCGGTGTGGAGGCCGTCGCCGAGGAGATCGGTCTCCGACTCCCCATGCCCCCGGCCTCCCTCATCGGCGTCGAGTACCTCTTCGAACCGGACGTCCTCGTCGAGGTCGAAGCGACCGCGCTCCTGGACTGACCCCTTCGAGGGGTCGCACGTGGCACCGGCACGGCCGCGCGAGGAAGTCTTCGGCTGCCGCCCGCCAAGGGCCGGAGGGGACGGCCGTCCCGGCGGTCCGATCCGTACGACGCCCCCATCGCCCGGCAGACCGCCGGAAGCTGGACTTCGACGATCAGCAGGTGACAAGTGGCCCGAGCAGATGGTGACAACTGCGCGACCAGCTCCACCGGGCCCGTGACAACCAGGCGGCGGGCGGAGCGAACGCCGCGTGAGCCGCTCCTCCGTCGTCCCCGGTGGCAGTCGTCCACCCGGATCAGGCGACCGGACAGCTCGGGTGCGGCCGGGGCCTCGACGGCGAGGGCAGTCATCGGGCACGCCCGGCGAGGAGCGGTACCAGGCCGGTGGTGTTCGGGCTCTGCCGGTACGGAGTCCGGCGGGCGGCGCGCACGTTGCGCCGGGCGAGGCAGGGCATGCACGCCGCAGCCCGACCGACACGCGACAACGCCGGGTGTCCGTCACGTTGAGCGGCGTGGCGGATGCCCGGAGGGTCAGACGAGCGTCGCGAAGGGCCACCACTGGGAGCACCGTCACGGCACTGAGGTCACCGATTCCCGTAGTCCTCCACCAGGGTGCCGATGAGCGAGAGGAGGGCTTCGGCACGGTGCCGGTCCTCGCGCTGGGCGCGTAGGGCCTCGTCGACAGGCCGGAGCCGGGCCACGGCGGCCGGCTCGCCGTCCACCAGGCCGTCGACCAACGGCGCGGTCGGCAGGTCCAGGCATTCGGTCAGCCGCCGACGGGTCACGGGCGACGGAGGGTTCGGGGCGGGGTAGGCGTACGCGGCGGTCAGGTGCCGTGCGGGGTCGGTGAGACGCCAGCCCACGACGGTGGAGTCCTGGACCAGGAGCGCCACGTCGGGGGCGATGCCGACACAGGCATCCACCGGCTCGTCGAGGACGTGGTGGTCGCGCAGGCAGGTCAGCACGGTGTCCCCGGAAGCGCGGCACAGCACCGTGCACATCTCGTGCCGGAAATCCCGGGCCTCGTCCGGCCGGAGCCCGCCCGGGCGCACCGGAGCGGAACACGGACGGGGGTCTCGGCGGACGCGGAGACGTACGGCATCTGGAACTCGGCCCCGACCAGCTTCCGGCTGACCGGTTCGAACCGCAGGACGTCAGGTGCGTCCCACAATCGGTCCTGGCTGCCGGCGCCGGGTGGGGCTTCGAGCTGCGGTCGGCTTCCGCTTGAGGTCAGGGCACTCGCGCTCCACGGATCAGCTCGGCAACCGCACCAGGAAGACCGTCTCCACATGCGGCCGGCTCGCCACGGAGACGTCTCCGTCGTGTGCCCGCACCAGCTGTCTGACGATGGACAGCCCCAGCCCGCTGCCTCCCGTCCGCCTGCTGCGGGACTGTTCGGCCCGCCAGAAGCGGTCGAAAACCTGGGGCAGGTCCTCTTCGCAGATGCCGCTGCCCGTGTCCTTCACCTCGATGGCGACGGCGCCTGCCACCCGGCGGGCACTGAGGGTGACTCGGCCCGCCGGCGGGGTGTGGCGTATCGCGTTGGACAGCAGGTTGCCCAGGATCTGGCGGAGACGGACCGGGTCTGCGCGGACCGAGAGACCGTCCGGGACATGCACGGCGGTCTCGACACCGCCGGCGTGCGCGGTCGCACGGTGCGCGCTCGTGATCTGCTCGATCAGCTCACGGAGGTCCAGTTCCTCCGGACGCAGGCGCAGGGTGCCGGCGTCGGCTGCGGCAAGCACCTGAAGGTCGTCCACGATGTGCTGGAGGAGTTCCGCCTCCTCCTGCAGCGAGGTGAGGAGCGCCGAGTCGGTCTCGGCCAGGCCGTCCTGTGCCGCGTCCAGCCAGCCGCGGATGTTGGTGAGGGGTGTGCGCAGTTCGTGGGCGATGTCGCTGACCATGACCCGGCGCTGCTCGTCGGTGCGTTCGCGGCGTTCCGACAGGTCGTTGAGGGCGGCGGCCAGATAGCCGGTCTCGTCCTTCGCGGTGACGGGGATACGGAGGTGCCGGCCCGAGGGGGCGCGCGCCGCGTCGGTCAGCGTGCGCAGCGGACGTACCAGCCTGATCGCGATGACGGCGGTCACGGCGACGGTCGCGGCCAGGACCAGACCGGTGGTGGCCAGGACCCGGAGGGTTCCGGCCGGTGACAGGTCGAAGGCGGCGGTGGCCGCACGGGGTGGGCTGATGACGAACAGCAGGGCCGCGGGGGCGACATACGCCGCCAACTGCTCCCGCCGGCCCTCTTCCACACAGTCGTCCACAGCGGCGGAACTCTCCGGGGAGCCGTCGCCGTCCACCCGGAAGTCCATCGCGATGGTCAGCGGTTCGGGCAGGCGTAGGTGGTTGCGCTCGGCGCAGCCGCGGACGAGTCCGGTGAGTTCGGCGAGGGCCGCGGCCTCGGTCGGGGTGGGCGTGCTCAGGCCCTTGGACTCGCAGGCCGGGATGAATTCCCCCGAGGTCCTGGTCGTGCGCAGGGCGGGCCTGCCACTGGCCTCCTCGACGATCCGCGCGCGTACTCCCGTCCGGTGGTAGAGGCAGTCGACCTCGTCGCGGGCGACCTGTCGCAGCTTCGCCCGCTCCTCGGCGGGCAGGCGGTAGGGGCCGAAGGCTCGTGGGTCGATGCGGGAGGCCTGCTCCGCCCGGCCCGCGCCCTGATCCGTGGACGGAGCGACGTGCAGCGGATCGATCACCGCGCTCTGGTCGAGGGGCAGTCGTTTTGCGGCCGACCGGTGCGACGCGGCGATGATCCGGCGCGCCCGCGTGGTCAGGACGATGGTGCGCCCCGTCGACCGGGAGAGATCCCGGAGGGTGCGCTCGATACCGTTCCAGTCGCGGTGTGTCGCGGCGAAGCCCTCCAGGGTGTCCTGGATGGTGGCGTCGTCCGCGAGGACCTGGCCCCGCTCCTGCTCGATGGCGACGGTGGTGCCGCGTACCGTCAGCCAGGCCGTGGCCCCGATGGACACCAGGGAGATCAGCACGGAGGTGACCAGGAGCCGGAACAGCAGGCTGTTGCGCAGGGGGACTTCAGACGTCACGGCGGCCTCGGGACAGCTTGTATCCGACGCCGTGGACGGTCAGCAGCAACTCCGGTCTGCGGGGCGAGATCTCGATCTTCTTCCGCAGGTTCACCATGTGCATGTCCACGGTGCGTTCGGTGACGGCGCGGCCGTGGTCGCTGATGCAGTGCAGCAGCTGAGCCCGGGTGAAGACCCGCTCGGGTGCGGCTATCAAGGTGCTGAGCAGGCGGAATTCGCCGGGAGTGCAGTCCACCGGGCGGCCGTTGACGGACACCTCGTGCCGGTCCGGGGCCACGGTCAGCGGGCCGGCTTTGAGGAGCACATCCTTCGTGCGCTCCTGCCGGGCGCGTCGCAGCAGGGTCCGGATGCGGGCCACCAGTTCGCGCGGCCTGAATGGCTTGGTCATGTAGTCGTCCGCCCCGATGTCCAGGCCCAGCAGAAGATCGTCCTCGGTGGAGCGGGCAGTGAGCATCAGAATGGGCATATCACCCATGGCGCGTATACGTCGGCATATCTCCAGCCCGTCCATACCGGGCAGCATCCAGTCGAGAACGAGTAGATCAGGCGGTCGCTTCGCGGCCTTCTCGAGGGCTGTCGGCCCGTCGTGCACCACGGTCACGGCATGGCCGTCGTGCACCAGGTAACGACGGATCAGTTCTGCCTGCTTTTCGTCGTCTTCGGCCACCAGTACGTATGCGGACATGGCCCGATGATAAGCCTGCGGAGCGCGTGGTGAACGTCGGCGAATCGGGTTCCATTTCATGACAACTTCCTGACAAGCGTATGCAGGGATTCACAGGAGGGAAGTGCTGACACCTTTCTGACAAAGCCTTGTCACGCTTCCAGGCATGCTGAACGAGAAGAAGCTCTTCCTCTCCTGCGCCGTTCTGACGGTGACGCTGATCACCGGCTGTTCCTCCGGGGGAGACGCCGAGAGCAAGAAAGACGGAGTCGTCTCGGTCACGGAATCCGTTGGAGACGCAGAGGGCGGGGTGACCGGGAGCCCGGTGGCTGAAGATTCCGATTCCGGCCGCCCCCAGATTCGACTTGACACCACGCAGATCGAGGAAGTTCGCATGTACCAGGGCTACCTGCGCTGCCTCAAGGATCATGGAGTTCCCATTCCGTCGAAGGGGAGCAAAATGCCGGAAGCCGATCCCGGAACCCTGTGGTTCCCCGGTATCGATGTGGCCAAAGAGCGTCCGGAAGCGGAAAAGGCGTGCCTCGGAAAGAGGCCTCTTCCGCCCCCGGAGCTGGACCCGAAGAAAAACCCCGACTACATGGACGACTACAGCAAGTGGATCGCGTGCGACAACCGCAGGGGGCTCAAGGTGAACCCCCTGCCTGACGGAGGCGGCTGGAACTACAAGCCCGGTGTGACTCAGCCCAGGAACGCCGAACAGATCGACAACGAATGCATGATCGAGGCGTTCGGTGGCGAGTGAGCGTGACGCCGGGGACACCATGGCCCTGCGGGTGACGGTCCAGGACGAGGGCGATCCCCGCAGGCCGAGGGCGGGCCGCCGGAAGAAGAAGGCCCTGTATCTCGCCGTCGTCGCCGTGCTGCTGGCAGGAGGAACGGGCGCCGGACTGTTGTGGGCCGGCCGGGGCGGGACCGGCTCCGAACCCGAGTCCGGCCCGAAGGTCAGACAGATCGCCGTGGTCAGAACGGATCTGTCGGGCAGCAGAGAGATGCAGGGCATGCTCGGCTACGACTCCACGCGGACGATCCGCAGTGCCGGCGAAGGACGGGTGACGTGGCTTCCGGACCGGGGTGCGACGGTCGAACGCGGCCGGCCGCTGTACCGCGTCGACGAGCGTCCCGCTGTGATCTTCTACGGCAGCACACCCTTGTACCGCCGGCTCGACACCCTCGGCAGCGTCGGCCGTGACATACGGGTCGTCGCCGACAACCTCAGGGCTCTCGGCTACGACATCGGGGCACAGCCGGCGCCGGGCACGGTCGTCCGGCAGCAGGCGCCCGCGGACGCCCCCGCGCCCGTGACAACGGGCACTGGGCACGGGGAGACCACTCCCCCGGCCGGCTCGTCCCCGTCTCCGGACGGCGGAGCGGGGCAGGGAACCGCTGCGTCGCAGGGGGGTTCACCGAGCCCGGGTCCGTCGCAGTCCGCGGTCCAGGAGGGCGACGGTGTGCTCACCTCGTCCCTGATGTCCGCGATCAAACGCTGGCAGAAGGACGTGGGCATGGCTCAGACCGGCATCCTCGGCTTCTCCGACGTGGTGGTGACGAAGTCGGCGGTACGGGTCTCCGACGTCCTCGCCCAGCCCGGGGACGAGGCGCCGGGAGACCTGATGACGGTGACCGCCACCACCAAGTCCGTGACCGTGCCGGTGGAGTCGCTCGACATGGGGTCCATCAAGTCGGGCCAGCGGGTCACCGTGGTGCTGCCCGACCGGACCACCATCCCGGGCCGGGTCGCCGCGATCAGCACCATCGTGCAGGGACGGCAGGGAGGCCAGGGAGAGTCGGGCGGCGCCGGGCAGACCAAGACCGACGTCACCGTGTCGCTGGACGACCCGCACTCCGCCAGGAGCATCGACTCCGCTCCCGTCCAGGCCCGGTTCCAGGGGGAGTCGAAGGAGAACGTACTCGCCGTCCCGGTCGGCGCCCTGCTCGCCCTGCGCGAGGGAGGGTACGCCGTCCGGTTCTCCGGCGGCAGGCTCGTCCCGGTCGACACGGGCATGTTCGCCCAGGGACTGGTCGAGATCAGCGGTCAGGGCGTCAGCGAGGGCATGAAGGTGGAGACCACGGCATGACCCAGGTCCTCAGCGTGCACGAGGCGAGCGTGACCTATCCCCCCGGGGTCAGAGCCCTCGACCGGGTCTCCCTGTCCGTCTCACAGGGCGAACTGCTGGCCATCCTCGGCCCTTCCGGCTCCGGCAAGTCCACCCTGCTCAACGTCATGGGTACGCTGGCCGCGCCCACCAGCGGCAGCGTGGTCATCGAGGGGCAGGACGTGGCGGAGTTGTCCGACCGCCAACTGTCCGCCCTGCGCGGGCGGCGCCTGGGTTTCGTCTTCCAGCACTTCCATCTCACGGACGGACTCACCGCGGCGGAGAACGTGGCGACCGGCCTGCTGTACGCCGGTGTGTCCAGGAAGTACCGGAAGAAACTGGCCGAGGAGGCCCTGGCCCGGGTCGGACTCGTCCGTCGGGCCGGCCATCTGCCGGGGCAGCTCTCCGGAGGGGAGCGTCAACGGGTCGCCATCGCCCGCGCGGTGGTCCATGAGCCGGCTCTGGTCCTCGCCGACGAGCCGACCGGCGCACTCGACACAGCCAACGGCGCCGCGGCGCTCGCCCTGTTGACGGATCTCAACGCGGCGGGCACCACGATCGCGCTCATCACTCACGACCGTGACATCGCCGACCAGTTGCCACGCAGGGTTCACATGCGTGACGGTCGCCTGGTCACGGACACCGCACTGACCGGAAGCCCGTCATGACCGCCCCCGCCAAGCCGTCCCGCGCCGCGCTGCGGCGCTTTTCCCGGCGTACCGAAGACAAGATCAAGCCGGTGCGTCTCGCCTTTCTCGATCTGCTGGGCCTGGGGCTCCTCGGCCTGCGCACCCGCAAGCTGCGCGCCGCGCTGTCGGCGCTCGGCATCTCGATCGGCGTCGCCACGATGATGGTGGTGACCGGGATCCCGGCCTCCAGCCAGCGGGCGCTGATGGACGAGATAACGGCGCTCGGGTCCAACATGCTGCGGGTGCAGCCGTTTTCGGGACAGGCCGTGCCGGTCGAACTGCCCGAGGAATCGGTCGACATGGTGCGCCGCGTCAAACCGGTCACCGAGGCGAGCGCGGTGGCCAACACCCATGCCGTGGTCCGGCGTTCCGACCTCATCGGTGACGACGACTTCTCCGGTACCGGACTCAGTGTGCTCGCGGCCCGACGCGACCTGCTGAGCGTGGTGGGCGGAAAAGTCTTCTCGGGAAGGTTCTTCAGCGCCGCCGACGAGCGGTTTCCCACGGCCGTACTGGGCTACCGGGCCGCCGGCCGACTCGGCATCGGGGAAATCCCCGAGAACGACCCGGCCCCACAGATACAGATCAACAAGTCGTGGTTCACCGTGATCGGCATCCTGCACTCCGTAACGCTTTCCGGCGATCTCGACAACGCCGTGCTGACGGGATGGCCGGCCGCCAAGAAGACACTGCGCTTCAAGGGAAACCCCACAGTCATCTACGTCAAGGCACGGGAGACCCATCTGGAGGACGTACGGAGCGTACTCCCCGCCACCGTGTTCCCGGAGCAGCCGGGACAGGTCCAGGTCAGCCGCCCGTCCGACGCCCTGGCGGCCAAGCGCGCCACGCAGAACACCTTCTCCTCCCTCTTCCTGGGCCTGGCCGGTGTCGCACTGCTGGTAGGCGGAATCGGCGTGGCCAACACCATGGTCATCTCGGTCCTGGAGCGCCGAAGGGACATCGGGCTGCGCCGGGCACTGGGCGCGACCCGCGGTCAGATACGCGTCCAGTTCCTCGCCGAGTCCGTGGGCCTGTCGCTGCTCGGCGCGCTTGCCGGAACCCTGTTCGGTGTCCTCGCCGACACCGGCTACGCGCACTGTCAGGGCTGGCCGACGGTGATCCCGCTGATCTCGGTCACGGGTGGCTGCCTCGGCGCCGTGCTGATCGGAATGGCGGCCGGTGTCTACCCCTCGGTCCGCGCGGCACGCCTTCCTCCCACAGAGGCACTGGCGTCGACGTGACCGGCGGCGAGCGGTGGCGCCACGGTTCGTCCCAGCTCAGCCCTCGTCCGCCGGGTCGAGTCGTCGGTACCCGCTGGCGGCGCCTGACTGCCGGCCGGCCGGCCCTGCTCGCTCTTGCCCGTCTCCGCAACGGCCACCCGTATGCCCGGCTCGCGGCCGGTTTCGGCATCGGGATCACAATCGCGTATCGGTACGTCACCGAGGCCGTCGAGGTCTTGACCTCTCTCGCGCCGACCCTTGCGGAGACAGTCCGGACAGCATCGTCGAAGGCGTTCGCGCTGCTGGACGGGACCCTGCTGCCGATCGACCGGACCGCCGCAGACCCCCCACCACTCGGGGAAGCATAAGAGGCACGGGATGAACGTGCAGGTTCTCGCTGCCGGCTGTTGTGGGCCTCACCGGCCCTGCACGGCGCCGTCCACGACGTCCGCGCGGCCCGCGAACACGGCATCGTCGACGCCCTCGCCGAGGCCGACATCACGTGCTGGGCCGAGAAGGGCTACCGGGGTGTCGGCGGCACGGTCCGCACCCCCACTGGGGGCGGTGGGAGACCCTTTCCACCGGTCAGCAGGCGGTCAACCGGTCCCGCGCCAAGATCCGCGCCCTCGTCGAGCAGGCCATGGCCACCCTCAAGCGAGCACCGCTCGTCACCACGAGCACTTCTCACCAAGATCTGGACCATATCCGGACCAACCGTCCGCAGCTTGTGGCGATCGGAGCTGTTTTCGCTGGTCAAAGTGCATCTGAGCCGTGTACCACGCTGCGAGCCTCTGCGGTCCCCAAGAAGAACGCCGAGCATCTTCCTCTGCTCAGGTTGGCAAGCCCCGCTTGAGGACAACTCAACACGCGCTATCTAGAACGCGGAATCGGGATTCCCGGGCTGCCACACGCCTCTTCCCCGCGCACAGCGGCACCCCCCGGGCCGGGGAAGGATCCGGTCCGGGGGGTGCTGGTGGTGGCCGGTCAGCCGTGGTTCGGAGCGGGGGCCGTGGCGTTGAGGGCCGTCACGATCGTCTCCTCCTCGTACCTGAAGTGGGACTCGAGCCGGCTGGCCAGCCGCTCGAGGTCGGTACGGAGCCGTACCGGGTCGGACTCACCGGGGACGAAGCCGTCGACGAGCTGCTGGATGCCGTGCTGCATCTGCGCCACCACCTTGTGCTCCTCACCGAGCTGCCCGAGCGCTGGCGCAAGGGCCGGGAACTGCTTGGCGAGCATCGGGAACATGGCGGCGCCCTCGCCACCGTGGTGCCTGCTCAGCGCTCCGCAGAAACTGAGGCAGTGGGTGCGCATCTGCTGGGCGAGGTCCTGCGGCACCCGCTCGATGGTGTCCGCGCTGCCCTCGATCACCTGGTCCGCCTGCGTGCGGAGCGTCTTCAGCTCTCCCCGCAGCCAGTCGTGTACCTCGACGATCCAGTCCCCCATGCCCTTGACCCGCTCCTCGCCGGGCTTGGGGCCGATCCTGTTCAGGACGACGACGGGAATCTCCCTGGTCGTCCTGGCCTGGTGGTCGGCGTACCCGGGCGCCTCGGCGACAACCCGGTCGAAGAGCTTGTCGCGCTCCTCACCGGGCGGAATGGCGGCGATCGCCTGATAGGTGTCCGTGCCGGTCTCCACCGTCACGATCGGGTTCTTACGGATGTTGTGGTACCAAGCGGGGTGTTTGTCGGCACCGTTCGACGATGCAACGACAATCCCTTTCCCATCGAATTCCAGGAACCCCAGGATGCTCTCTCGGCGCCGGCCTGTCCTGGCTCCGACGGTGGTCAGCACGACCAGAGTCCAGCCCTCGAACATCCCGCTCATCTTCCCGCTGTTCGCCCGAAACTCGGCGATGACCTGTCGCTGGAACTCGTTCACGTCGAAGCCCGCCCAGGTCTCGGACTGCGCTTCCCAGGTCTCAGCCTGTTCCTTGCTCATGCACTACCTTCCCCAGTCGATTGACGACAGAAGGTGGGCCACACCACCGGAAATCGGCACAGAAATACCCCGCATGCCTACGCAACGAAAATGGGCGCAGTAATCCCAGGTCAGGGATTGACAAGCTGCGAGAGACGGAACATGCCGATCTCTGTAATGGCTGAGTAGCCGCTACCTCCATGCGTAGGCCCATACGGGGCTCGCGGGAGACCGTAGCACCGCCCCTCGTGGCGGGCAACGTGCCCCCTGCCAGCGCGTACATCCCTTCGGGCTGACGGAGTCGAGCGGGAACCGGGCCGGATCTCGAGTCTGCTCCTGGCGGGCACCCATGGCTTTCGGGCCGATCCGGCGTCGGGCGCCGACCCACAACCCGTATCAGGAGCTGGAACATGACCAGTGCGTCCCACCGGTCCGCCGGCTGCCCTCTCTGACCGGCTACCGCGCCATCCTGTTCGTCGCGGCGTTCATCACCCACGCCCTCGGCACGGGCTACTTCTTCGCCGACCAGTCGATCAACACGGCCGGCACCAAACTCCCCTACGGCACGGGCGCCCTGGCCGGCTTCTTCGTGCTCAGCGGTTTCGTGCTCACCTGGGGTGAACCGTGGCGCAGCACGATCGGCCGCTTCTGGCGGCGGCGCGTGCTCAAGATCTACCCGGGACACATGATCGTCTGGGCGGCCACCCTGCTGATGCTGTTCTTCGTGGGCCGAATGACCATCGGCTCCTGGAAGCAGACCGAGGCCGGCCCCGCCCTCGCCAACCTGTTCCTGGTGCAGGACTGGATCCCCCGGATGCCGTATGTGTTCAGCGTCTATGGAGTGAACTGGTCGGTCTCCGTCGGTGTGCTCCTACTCGCAGAGCAGGCAGGTGATGCTCGTACCGTGCGCGCCACGGCCGACGTCGCGTCGAAGGGGACGTACGCGCTGAGGCCGGGCGGGGCGGCGGCGGCACGGCCTGCCATCCCGCGGCGGTGTTGCCCTGAGCCGCCACCGTACCGGCCTGAGGACTCGCGCGGGGGTGGGCCCGCTCACGCAGCGCACCCTCACCGGTTCCGGGACTGCCTTGTCCCGGGCGTGAAGTCTGTCGCGAGCCGGTACGGGGCCACGCGGCCACCCACAGCAGGGATCAGTCGTACATCGGGCCCAGCACGTCTCGGGGTTCGGCTGCCAGCTCGAGGGTTTCAAGCACAGCGAGCAGTTGCCGCTCCTCGTAACGGAAGTGGTTCTCCATGAGCGCTGCGATGCCTTCGAGGTGACGGCCCAGTTCCTCGGGTGGCGCAGATCGGTCGACTGCGGCTTGCAAACCGCCGAGCAGGTGGCCAATCATCGAGTGATCCTGTTCGAGCCGACGCAACATTGGGCGCAGCTCCGGATGTTCAGCTTCGATGGCCGGGAACAGGGCATGGTCCTCGCCCTGATGGTGGCCGTCGAGGGCCGCGCAGAAGCCGTGGCAGTACAGCAGGAGTTCGCGGGTGGCCGGCTCGCCGGGTGTGCCATCCGCGAGGGAGTCGCGGGTCGCGGAGAGCGCTGCCCGTAGTCGGTGGTGCACTCGACGGAGTTCTTGGCTCCAGGCGATGAGCCTGGTCGTCTCGCGCTCAGTCACGCGGGAGCGAAGGGTGCGACCCGTACATCGTCGGTCTCCTTCATTCCGGCGCCTCCATGCCTGACACGGTCTGCCACCGGCACGCGACGCTTCCCACACACTACCCCCCGTCGCTCTCGGCGCCGCCGCCGTTCCGCTCAACAGATGCTGAGCCGGGAGAACTTGCGTGGTCCGCGGCGGTCTGCGGCATCGCGTCGAGAGCGGCCATGATCTGCGGCCGGATACCGGCCGTCAGCTCGGTCACGACTACGCCCCCTGCAACCGTCTGCGCTTCATGCTCCATGGCGGTAGCCCACACCGCGCCGGCGACCGACCACCGGAAGACCAGCCCGCGGAGATCACGCAGGAAACCGATCTCCGAGGTGAAGCCACCGAACGCAAATGCCGTGCAGACCAACGGGCTCGAGATGCGAAGCAACGGCGCTGGAAAGCCGCCATGGGGGAGGCCCGCGCCGCATACGCCAGCACCGCATTCCGTCACCGCCCCCATGGTGGCGGCACGCATACCCAGTCCCCGAACTATGGCGCCCCACCACATGTGCGCCTGACCTGCGTGTTTCTACGGTGTCCCGACACGTACCCGTCCCCACCGTATCGAGGAAGTGGCACACATGGCCTCCCCAGCAACCGCTCCCCCAACACCCGCCAAGCTCCCCCGCATCGTCGCCGCCAGCCTCATCGGCACCACCATCGAGTGGTACGACTTCTTCCTCTACGGCTCGGCGGCCGCGCTGGTGTTCAACACGCTCTTCTTCCCCACGGCCGACCCGCTCGTGGGCACGCTGATCGCCTTCATCACCTATGCGATCGGCTTCGCGGCCAGGCCGCTGGGCGGCGTCGTCTTCGGGCACTTCGGCGACAAGATCGGACGCAGGAAGCTGCTCGTGGTCAGCCTGCTGATGATGGGCGGCGCCACGTTCGCCATGGGCCTGCTGCCCACCTACGACGCCATCGGCGTCGGCGCGCCGGTCCTGCTCACCGTGCTGCGCCTGGTCCAGGGCTTCGCACTGGGCGGCGAGTGGGGCGGCGCGGTGCTGCTGGTCTCCGAGCACGGCGGCGACAAGCACCGCGGCTTCTGGGCCGCCTGGCCGCAGTCCGGGGCTCCCGGCGGCAACCTGCTCGCCACCGGCGTTCTCGCGCTGCTGGCCGCCGTCCAGTCCGACGAGGCGTTCCGGTCCTGGGGCTGGCGTGTTCCCTTCCTGCTCTCCGGCGTCCTGGTGATGATCGGCCTGTGGATCCGCGTCTCGGTCAGCGAGTCCCCGGTCTTCCTGGAGGCGCAGGCCGAGGCGGAGGCGGAGGCGGCGCGGGGCGTCAAGGAGCAGCCTCCGGTCGTGGAGGTGTTCCGCAGGAGCTGGCGCGGAGTCCTCGGAGCCATCGGCACCCGCTTCGGGGAGAACATCTCCTACTACGTCATCACCTCCTTCGTCCTCGTCTACGTGACGCAGCACCTGGACCTGTCCAAGAGCGTCGCGCTGAACGCCGTCCTGATCGGTTCGGCCGTGCACTTCTTCGCCATCCCGCTGTGGGGGGCTCTGTCGGACCGCATCGGCCGCAGGCCGGTGACGCTGATCGGCTCGGCGGGCATGGCGGTGTGGGCGTTCGCCTTCTTCGGGCTGCTGGACACGAAGTCGTTCGGAGTGATCACGCTGGCGGTGACCGTGGGGCTGCTGCTGCACGGCGCGATGTACGGGCCGCAGGCCGCCTTCATCTCGGAGATGTTCGACACCAAGGTCCGCTACTCCGGCGCCTCGATGGGTTCCCAGCTCGCCTCCATCGTCGCCGGGGCACTGGCTCCGATCGTCGCGGTCGAGCTGCTCAAGGATTTCGGCAGCTCCACCCCGATCGCGCTCTACGTGTCCGGGGCGGCCGTGGTCACCACGATCACCGTGGCGGTCCTGAAGGAGACCCGTGGCCGTGACCTGAGCCGTGTCGCATCCGGCCCGGCGGCGGCACCCGGGGCGACGGTGCCGGACCGGGCGGCCCAGGACGTCTGAGGCGCTCAGTGCCACGGACCCGCCCGGCTTCTCCGGGCCGTCCCCGTCGCCGGACTCCGCCCCATGGCGGGCGGGCCGGGGTCCGGGAGGAGCCCCCTCCCACAGCGTGGGAGGGGGGAGACGTCCGTGGCAGGCCGCCGGTCGCGGACCGGGCAGTCGCGGACGCCCAGGACGCCCGGCCGGATCTCCGTGGTCGGCCGGACGCCCGTCAGGGGGCACAGGTCAGCGGGCCGTCCAGCCGCCGTCCAGGACGATGCCGGTGCCGGTCATGGTGGCTGCCTGCGGGCTGCACAGGAACGCCACCGCCTCGGCGACCTCGTGGGGCTCGACGAGCCGCTTGAGCGCCGCGGACCGCAGCAGGACCGAATCGAGGACCTCGGCCTCACCGACACCGTGGGTACGCGCCTGGTCGGCTATCTGCCGGTCCACCAGCGGGGTGCGGACGTAGCCGGGGTTGACGCAGTTCGAGGTGACGCCGTGCGGGCCGCCCTCCAGAGCCACGACCTTGGACAGCCCCTCCAGACCGTGCTTGGCGGTCACGTAGGCGCTCTTGTACTCGGAGGCGCGCAGGCCGTGCACCGACGAGATGTTGACGATGCGGCCCCACTTCCGCGCGTACATCGCCGGCAGGTTTCTGCGGATGATCCGGAACGGCGCCTCCAGCATGATGCGCAGCATCAGGGAGAACCGCGCCGGATCGAACTCGTGCACAGGTGTGACGTGCTGGATGCCCGCGCAGTTGACGACGATGTCCGTCTGCGGGATCAGCCCGTCCAGTGCGTCGAGGTCGGAGAGGTCCGCGGTGATCGACTCGCCGCCGGTGAGACGGGCGACGTCGTCCAGCGCGGACTCGTTCAGGTCGAGGCCGATGACGTGGGCGCCCGAACGGGCGAGCCGGACGGCGGTGGCCCGTCCGATTCCGCTGCCCGCTCCGGTGACCAGCGCGCGGCGGCCGGTCAGATCGGGGAGGACGGGTGTGCCGGACGGCTCCGGGGTGGTGCTCATGGATGTGCCTTTCGGGGGACTCGGCAAAGGAGTGACAGGGCGCGCGGCTATGCGAGGTAGTCGTGGACGACCTCGGCGCGCGGGAGGGTGAGATCGGTGACCACGTGCGTGGCCCGCACGATCTCCCGCACGGGCAGGTCGGCGAGCGGAGCGAGGGCGTGCTCGAAGAGCTGCAGGCGCGCCGGGCCGGTCCACGCTCCCCGGATCGTGAGGTCGGTGATCCGCGAGCGCACGAGTTCGCAGATGCGGGGTGTCCCGTCGTACCCCGGGAGCACCTTCAGCATGTAGGTGGGCGCGGCGATCTCCGCGATCGCCTCCTCCTCGCCGAGCGGGGCGTGCTTGAAGCCCATCGTCGCGGTCGCCACCCGCAGGGAGCCGTGGTCCAGCGTGCCGACCAGGGTGTCGGAGTCGGTGTACAGGCGGGGCGTGCCCGGCTTCTTCGGGTAGGCGCTCGCCTCCCGGCCCAGGGCTATCGCGGGGCCGTTGTCCAGGTACATGCAGTGGATGTAGTCCACCGGCTCGCCTTCGTACCGCACCCGCAGGACCTGCCCGGACTCCGTGTAGTCCCCCAGGCCGCTGCTGTCGGGCATCCTGATCACCTCGAACCGCACCAGCGGCTCGTCCACCTCCAGCGGCTCGGGAACCACCGCCCGCAAAGCGTCGGCGTCGGTGCGGTACGTGATGTTGAGGTACTCCCGGCCGGTGAACCGGTAGGGGCCGTGCGGGTAGGCGGGGGCGCCCACCGGGGTGGAAGAGAGGTTCAGAAGGGTGTCGATGTCCATGAAGAGCCTGACTCCGTGCGACGCGATCCTGTGTGCTGCCGGGCGGTCTCGCGCCGCTGGCCGTCCGACGTGCTCGCCTTCGACGGTAGGCAGGCGGCGGCGGCGACAGAAATACGCGATCGCCAGGTTTCATACACTGGACGCATGAATGTCGAGCTCCGTGACCTGCGCTGGTTCCTGGTCCTGGCGGAGGAGGAACACTTCTCCCGCGCGGCGGCCAGGTGCGGGACCACCCAGCCCACGCTCACCCGCTCCCTCGCCCGGCTGGAGACCGCGCTGGGGGTGAGGCTGGTCGACCGCACCACCCGCAGCGTGGCGCTGACCGGCGCCGGGAACCGCCTGCGCGCCGAGATCGGCTCGCTGCTCCCGCAGGTGGACTCCGCCCTGCGGTCGGTCAGTTCCCGACGGACCCTGCGTCTTGGCTTCACCTGGCTGCTGCCCAGCTTCCTGGCCCGCCATCTGATCACCGAGTTCGAGGAGGTGACCGGGGCCAGGCTCGAACTGGTGAGGCGCGACGACCGCTCGGCCGGAGTCGTCTCCGGGCACACCGACGCGGCCGTCCTCCACGGCAGTCCGCCCTCCGGCAGCCGCCTGCGCGTGGTCCAGCTCGGCGCCGAGGACCGGGTGGCGGCCGTGGGGGCCGCGCACCCCCTCGCTCGTCGCCGCCGGCTGCGCTGGGCCGATCTCGCCGGCCACGACCTGGTGGTCAACAGGCTCAGTGGCACCGTCGGTCCCGCCCTGTGGCCGGCCGGTGCCCGGCCCGGCGTGGCCGTCAGCTGCCGCACCTACGACGAGTGGATCGAGATGGTGGCGGCCGACCGGGGCGTCGGCGTCCTTCCGGCGTCGGCGCGCGACCACCCGCATCCCGGGGTCCGCTACATCGCCCTCGCGGACGCCCCGCCCGTACCCCTGGTCCTGGTCCTCCCGGCCCGCGCCCCCCACCCGCTGGCCGAGCCCCTCGAGCGCATCGCCCGGGCCTGGACCGCGCCCCCGTCGCACCGGGTCCCGGCCGGCCCGCGGATCCGCTGAGCCGCGCGGGGCTCGTCTGCCACGGTGCGGCCGACCCTGTGACGGCTCCAACGTCTCGCAGGTGAGACGCCTGGGGCCCATCTGACTCAGAGGTGACTCAGAAGTTCCTGTGTCACAGTGCGCGGGCCCTGCACCACCCGTGCATCGGACCCATTCCCCTGGAGACGCCCCCGTGAGCCTCACTGTCATCAACGGACTGCCCGCGCACGTCCTGTTCGTGCACTTCGTCATCGTGCTCGTCCCGCTGAGCGCGCTGGCGCTGGTGGTCTGCGCGGTCTGGCCCGCCGGTGCCCGGCGGCTGGGCCTGCTGCTTCCCGCGCTCGCGCTGGTGACGCTGGCGAGCGTGCCGCTGGCCACGCATGCGGGAGAGTGGCTCGAACAGCACGTGGACAGCGACCCGCTGGTGCGCGAGCACGCCGAACTCGGTGACGGACTGCTGCCGTGGGCCGCCGGTCTCGTCGTGCTCGCGGCCGCGGTCTGGTGGATAGCCCGCCGCTCGGCACCCGCCGCGGGCCGGACGGCGGGCTCCTCCTGGGCACCCCCGGTCCTGCTGCGCGCAGCGGTCGCGGTCCTGTCCCTGGCCGTCGCGGTCGGCGCCGTGGTGGACGTCTACCGGATCGGCGACTCGGGCGCCAAGGCCGCCTGGCACGACAGCTTCTCCAAGACGGCGACCCGGGACGGCGACGGCGACTGACCGGACCCGGCACACCTCACGCGCGGGACGCGGCCACGGGTCCCGGCCGAGGAGTGCCGGTACCCCTCGTGGGCGGCCAGGCCGGAAAGACGAACCGGGCCAAAGCATCGCCGCTCGCCCCGGCCGCCGGCCGGAAGCAGCCGTGGTGCAGGCCGCCGTGAGGCCGCACCAGTTCCATCCGACGCCGGCCGAACCGGCCAGGGCCAGGGTCTCCGGTCCGGATCAGGCCGGCGTCTCGGAGGTCTCCGCCGCCGACAGCGAGCCCGGGGTCGCCGACGGGGAGTCGGTCAGCCAGTGCTGGGCCGGTGAGCGGTCCCGGAGCGAGACCACGATGTCGGCGCCGGGACGCGCGTCCGCCGGGGCCAGCGCGAGGGTCTCGTCCCAGCGGGGCAGCAACTCGCCCCTCACGGTGAGGTCGTAGCGGACGTCGTCGCCCCGCTCGGTGCCCGCGTCGTCGCATGTGCCGAGGATGACGACGGCCGCGTCCGCGTGGGAGTCGAGGCACAGCTCGGGGTCGGCCTGGCTGTGCAGGAGCCCGTCCGCGTCGTACGTCCACTGCTGGGTGACGGCGTCCGAGCACAGGGCCAGCGTGACCAGCCCGCCGCGTTCCGGCTCGCCCTTGATGCCCAGGCACAGCGCGGCGTCCACGTTGCGCAGCCGGACCGGCCGTCCGGCCGGCGGCGGGGTGGCCGACGCGCTCGCCGCGGGCTCGGGTGTACGGGGATCCGCGGCGGGCGCGGCCCCCGCGGAGGCCACCGGGGTGCGGCCGCCCTCCGCCTCGGGCCAGACGGCGAAGGCCAGGCCGGTCGCCAGCAGCCCGGCCGAGACGACGCCCGCGCCGGTCCGCACCGACCACCCC
>NZ_JBSFFI010000025.1:0-93185 GCF_053596035.1 Streptomyces sp. NPDC001781
CGCCGGCGGATTCCGCCGGCGCCCCCCTCACGTCGTGTGCTCAGGCGAGGGCGCCGACGTCCTTGACGACGGCGAAGCCGAGCCCGTAGGCGCTCATGCCCCGGCCGTACGCGCCGACGTGGACGCCCGCCCCGGTGGCTCCGGCGAGCACCCAGCCGAACGCCGACTCCCGGTAGTGGAAGGGCGTGGCCACGCCGTCCACCGGCAGGGAGAGCTTCGTCCACTCCGAGCCGTCGAGGTCGTCGGCCAGCGCCCACGCGGTCTCGGTCTGCTGGTCCAGCCAGTCGTCGCGCAGGGTGTGGTCCATCTGGCCGGGCCAGGTGACCGACAGCAGGCCCAGCCCGGCCAGCCAGGCAGCCGAGGAGACCGAGGTGGCCTCCAGCAGCCCGGTGCCGTCCGCGCTGCGGCGGGAGGGGTTCACCGGCACGGTGACGACGACGGCGAACTTCTCCCGCGGCTCGGCGGAGGAGTTCGCGCTGTGCTCGTGGCGTACGGAGGGCTCGTCGCCGTGCCCGATCGAACCGTGCTCCACCGCTCCGTCGGCGGCCAGGCCGACCTGGAGCAGCCAGCGGTGCCCGGTGAACGCCTCGTCGAGGCCGTACCAGGGGAAGGGCGCGCGCAGATAGCCGTCGACCGTCCGGCCGCCGAGCTGGCCGCGACGGCCGCTCTCGGTGGCCGTCGTCTGCGCGCTTACCCGACTTGTGGTCTCCATCTGCCCGGACGCCTCCTCGTTCTCGTCGGACCGGGACAAGTGCCCGCCCCCCTTCGGGCGTACGCGCCCGGTCCGCACAACAACTCGGCAGCATATCCACACTGCTGGGGAGTGCCCGGAACGCGGCGGGCGCAGGGGACGGCCGAACGCGGGACGTCCGGCTGGTACACGCGGGGAAACCCGCCCGGTGAGGCGGGTTTCCTCGCGTGTCGTGATCTGTTCCGGGGGTGCGGGGCCGAGCGGGTGACGTCGCCGCGGGGCGTCAGGTGGCGTCGGCGTCGAAGGGCGGGCGGTCGTCCTTCGGGGCCTCGGGCTTCTTCGTCATGTCGACACGGCCGCCCGAGGAGGTCGGGCCGGGCAGCGCGGAGGCGGTGTCGTGGCCGTTCACGGAGTCCGTCAGCTCGGCCATCTCGCGCTTGAGGTCGAAGGTGCTGCGGATCTCCTTGAGCCCCAGGTCGTCGTTGTCGAGCTGCTTGCGCAGGAACGCCTTGGGGTTGAGGTCCTCGAACTCGAAGTCCTTGAACTCCGGGCCGAGCTCGCTGCGGATGTCGTTCTTGGCGTTGTCCGAGAACTCCCGGATCTTCCGGAGCGTGCGCGTGACGTCCTGGATGAACTTGGGGAGCTTGTCCGGACCGAAGACGAGCACGGCGAGGACGATGAGCGTGACCAGCTCAAGCGGCCCTATGTCATTGAACACCTGAAAGCTCCTTGCGTGTCCTCGGTCGCTCCACGGTACCCGGCGCGACCTCCGGACCGGTACCGCCCCGAGGTGAGACTCGCGTCAGTTCCGGCCGGAAGCTCCCAGGCGAAGCGTGACGGTGTGCCGGGCGCCGGGCCGCCCCACGGTCAGGCGGAGGCGGTCGCCGGGCCGGTGGGCGCGGATCCTGACGATCAGTTCCTCACCCGAGTGGACGGGGTGTCCGTCGACCGCGCTGATCAGGTCACCGGGCTTCAGCCCGGCCCGGTCTCCGGGTCCGCCCCGCAGCACGGCGGGGCCGCCCGCACCGCCCTCGGTGTCGATACGGGCGCCGTCACCGGTGTAGTCCATGTCGAGGGTGACGCCGATCACCGGGTGGGTGGCGTGACCGGTGTTGATCAGTTCCTCGGCGACCCGGCGCGCCTGGTTGGCCGGGATGGCGAAGCCGAGGCCGATCGAGCCGGACCGGCTCTCCGCGGAGTCGGAGTCACGGTCGGCGGAGCGGATGGCGGAGTTGACGCCGATCACGCGGGCGTGGGCGTCGAGGAGGGGTCCGCCTGAGTTGCCGGGGTTGATCGGGGCGTCGGTCTGGAGCGCGTCGACGTAGCTGACGTCGGTGCCGCCGCCCTTCCCGCCGCCCGCCGTGATGGGGCGGTCCTTGGCGCTGACGATGCCGGAGGTGACGGTGTCGGCAAGGTCGAAGGGGGCGCCGATCGCCACAACGGGGTCTCCCACGCGTACGGCGTCCGAGTCGCCGAGGGTCAGCGGGGTGAGCCCGCGTACGCCCTTGACCTGGACGACGGCCAGGTCGTACCCGCTGTCCCGCCCGACGACCTCCGCCTCGGCGGTGTCCCCGCCGCTGAACGTCACGGTGATGTGCCCGCCCCCGGCCCCGGGTGTTACGACGTGATTGTTGGTGAGGATGTGGCCCCGCCCGTCCAGCACGAACCCGGTCCCGGTCCCGCCCTCGTCCCCACCACGCACGTGCAGGGTGACCACCCCGGGCAGCGCCCGGGCGGCGATCCCTGCCACGCTGTCCCGCGCCCGCCCCTCGGGCACGTCCCCGGCCCGCGGCAACGTCACGGTGGTCGTCACGGTCCGCTCGACCCAGGCCCCGGCGAACCCGCCTACGCCGGCGGCGAGCAGGGTGACTCCGGCGAAGACCCCGAGGACCCGCTTCCATCCGGGCCACGTCGGCCGCGCCTCGGCCACGGGGGCGCCGGGGTGCTGGAGGGGGCCGGCCTGGTGGGAGGGGGGTGCGGGGTTCCAGGGGTCGTAGCGGGGGGCCGCGGGATCCTGCCCCGGTGCCGGTTCCGGGACGCCCTGCTGCGGCGCGGGGTCCGGGGCGGCATCCGGGGACTGGGCGGGCGCCGGCACGGCGGGGACCGGGGTCGCGTCCGCGGCGGGCGTGCCGTGGGCCGGGGCGGCCAGGGGGTGCTGGACGGGCGGCGCGGGGGCCCAGGGGCCCGGTCCGCCGTAGGGAGGGGTCCCGTAGGGGTCGGGGTCGTGCAGCGGTGTGGCACGGCCGCTGTCGGCCGTGCGCGGGTCGCCGGCGAGCGCGGCCGGACGGCCGGTGTCCTCGCCGGCAACGCGCTCGGCGGGCCGCCCCTCGTCGGCGGGGTGCCGGGCGCCGGCCTCCGGACCGTCAACGCCGGCGGCGGCCGCCGGCTTGGCCAGTTCGAAGTCGTCGCTGGGTGCGGGCGGCTTCGGGTGCCCCTCGTTCATGCTCTCCCCAGTCGCGGTTCGGAGGCCGTGCGGGGACGGCCTTACGGGATTCAACCAGGGATCGGGGGGTCAGGGGGCCGAGGGGGAGGGGGAGTTGGTCGGGGCGGCTGCCGTGGTGGTCTCGGTGGAGGGGGTCGCCAGGGGCCAGGCGTCCAGGGAGAAGGGGGTGGTCTCACCGAGAGGACGTATCAGCGGGGAGACGGCGGCCGCGCCGGCCATCACCGGCATGGCCAGGTCCCGTGCGGTGTCCGTGACCCGGGCGTCGGCCGGCGCCGGGATGCCCGGCAGCAGCGGCGCGGAGACGGAGACCTGCGCGGCCGGGGTGCGGTTGAGCGTGCCCCCGCCCTGCGCGAGCAGCGGGACAGGAGAGCGGCGCCGCTGGGTGTCGGGGGCGCCCGGAGCCGGGGCCGTCCTCGTACCTGCGCCTGTACCCGTACTCGCCGAGCGCGAGGGCGCCACGTTGTTCCCGTTGCCCGGGCCGCTGCGGGCGTCGGCCGCGAGGTCGCCCGGCAGGGCGGTGGTCACGCCCCCCAGGGCGACGGCCGCGAGGGACACCGCCCCGGCGGCCGCCGCAGCGAACCGCAGCCCCCGCGAGGAGGGCCGGTCGGCGACGGGATGGACACGGAAGCCGCGCGGCTCGGGGGCGTGCCCGGAGTCCGCCGGGACGTAGCTGAAGGCGAATCGTTCGCCGGGCCCGTCGGCGTCGCCGCCGGGGAGGCCCTGGAGGCGGGCGAGGAAGGACTCGGAGGGCGGCGGCGGGGCGGCCTCCGCGAACACGTTCTTCAGCCGTCGCTGCGCGTCGGCCTCCGCCCGGCACCGGCAGCAGGTGGCCAGGTGGGCGAGGACGCGGTCGCGCGACTCATGACCCAGTTCTCCGTCCACCAGGGCGGAGAGCCGGTCTCCCAGATGCTGTTCCGCGAGGCGCGCCTCCGCGGGGTCGGTTCCGGTTCCACTCACGCCGGCGTGCCCCCTCCCCCCAGCGCGGGCACCCTGGGCACGAACGAGCGGCGCTCGGCCTTGCGGGCCTCGGGTGAACGGTGGGCGAGGGCCTTGCGGAGCTGCGAGCGCCCCCGGTGGATGCGGGAGCGGACGGTGCCCAGCTTGACCCCGAGGGTCGCGGCGATCTCCTCGTACGAGAGCCCCTCGATGTCGCACAGCACCACGGCCGCGCGGAACTCCGGCGCGAGGGTGTCCAGCGCCTGCTGGACGTCGGCGTCGAAGTGGGCGTCGTTGAAGACCTGCTGCGGGGACGGCTCGCGGCTGGGGAGGCGCTCGGCCGCGTCGTCGCCCAGGGCGTCGAAGCGGATGCGCTGCTTGCGCCGGACCATGTCCAGGAAGAGGTTGGTGGTGATGCGGTGCAGCCAGCCCTCGAAGGTGCCCGGCGAGTACGTCGACAGCGAACGGAAGACGCGGACGAAGACCTCCTGTGTGAGGTCCTCGGCGTCGTGCTGGTTGCCCGTCAGGCGGTAGGCGAGGCGGTAGACGCGGCCGCTGTGCGTGCTGACGATCTCCTCCCAGGTGGGCGGAGTCCACGCCTGCCCGTCCGCGTCGGTGGCGAAGGTCGCGGTCTGGGCCTCGCCTGCGGCGGGGCCGGCGGCGTGGTGGTCAGCAGCGGTGTCGGTCACGGATTTCGGCCTGCCCGACCCGAGAAAGCGCCGCAGCACTCCCCCTCGGTCCTCGGGTGCGGCCGCACCTCCCCTGTCGGCTCTGGTGGTGTCCAGTGGAGCCCCTACCATAGCCACCTCGCCCGTTAGCTCCGGATAAGCGGTTTTACGAGAATTTGACACGCGCTGACCCGGCTCATCCACCCGCGTCGGCATGCGGTCCACACCCTCCGTCACCTCTCACCCCCCGTCGTGTACCGGCCGCGCTCGCCGCACGCCGGCTCTCCCCTGTGAACGCTCGGTCCCATCAGCGGGTTCCCGGCGCAACGGATACAGTCACGCCGAGGCAATCACGGGGACAGGAGAGGGTCATTACCGGCAACCGGCAGACGAGCTGGGCGTTCGCCGACGCCTTTGTCGCCGAGGACGAAGCTTTGCGCTGGGCCCGGGACCGTGCCCGCGACGCGGGGCTGCGCTCGGTGGCGCCCAGCACGGGCGCCGCGCTGCGACTGCTCGCCGCCTCCGTGGACGCCAAGGCGGTCGCGGAGATAGGCACCGGCTGCGGGGTGTCCGGCATCCACCTGCTGCACGGAATGCGCCCCGACGGCGTCCTGACCACGGTCGATCCGGAGCCGGAGCACCAGCAGTTCGCCCGGCAGGCGTTCCGCGCCTGCGGCTTCGCCAGCAACCGCGCCCGGTTCATCCCCGGCCCCGCCCTCGACGTGCTGCCCCGCCTCGCGGACTCGGGCTACGACCTCGTCTTCTGCGACGGCGACCGGCTGGAGTACTCCGACTACCTCGCCGAATCGCTGCGCCTGCTGCGGCCGGGCGGGCTGGTCGTCTTCGAGGGCGTCTTCGCCAGCGGCCGCACGGTCGACTCCGGCCCGCAGCCCACCGAGGTGGTCCGGCTGCGCGAGCTGCTGCGCACGGTGCGCGAGAGCACGGAGCTCGTGACCTCGCTGCTGCCGGTCGGCGACGGCCTGCTCTGCGCCGTCAAGCGCTGAGCCGCCGGCACGGCCCCCGGACACGCGACTGCCCCGGCGCCTGTCGGGTGCCGGGGCAGTCGGAAGGAAAAGATCGCAGCGCGTCAGACGACGACCTTCTTGAGGGCGTCGCCGAGTGCCTCTGCCTCGTCGGGGGTCAGCTCGACGACGAGTCGACCGCCGCCTTCGAGCGGAACGCGCATGACGATGCCCCGCCCCTCCTTGGTCACCTCGAGCGGGCCATCACCCGTCCGCGGCTTCATGGCCGCCATGCTCGTACCCCTTCCTGAAACCAGGCTCATCGTCTGCCGACGACCCCACGGAGGGCACCCGCGGTCCATGAGGGACACGCGACACCGGCATCGAACACATTGCTTCCCAGCCATTATCCCGCATCCCAGGACCCGATGACCAACATCGGTCCGCATCGCTTGGGCAACGCGCGCGAGCAAAACCACTCAAAGCGGCGATGTGCCTGCGATACTGCGCCACCCCCGGCACACCCGCCGGCCACGTCTGTGGCGGTTTTGTTAGACGCAGGTCACATCGCCCGTGCGACTTCCGGGCCGGGATCTCCGCCATGCTGTCCCCGGACAACGGCGTACCGGCCGGTACGCCGTCATGCGACAACGGAGGGGACGCGCCATGGCCGACACCGTGCTCCACGAGGTGAACGACGGGCTCGCCACGATCACCCTGAACCGCCCCGAGGCGATGAACGCCCTGAACATCGCCACCAAGAACGCGCTGCGCGAGGCGGTCGAGGCCGCGGCGGCGGACGACGCGGTGCGGGCGATCCTGCTGACCGCGGCGGGCGAGCGGGCGTTCTGCGTGGGCCAGGACCTCAAGGAGCACATCGGGCTGCTCGCCGCCGACCGGGAGGGCGAGGGGGGCGGTCAGACGATGAGCACCGTCAAGGAGCACTACAACCCGATCGCGCGGGCGCTGGCGGGCGCGAGGAAGCCGGTGGTCGCCGCGGTGAACGGCGTGGCGGCCGGAGCGGGCTTCGGTTTCGCCCTGCTCGCGGACTACCGCCTGGTGGCGGACACCGCCGCGTTCAACACCTCGTTCGCGGGCGTGGCGCTCAGCGCGGACTCGGGCCTCTCCTGGACGCTGCCCCGCGCGATCGGCGCCGGCCGCGCCGCCGACCTGCTGCTCTTCCCGCGCACCGTCGACGCCCGGGAGGCGCTGGAGCTGGGCATCGCCAACCGGGTCGTCCCGGCCGCCGAGCTGCGCGCCGAGGCGGAGAAGGTGGCACGTGCCCTGGCCGAGGGGCCCACGGTCGCCTACGCGGCGATCAAGGAGGCCGTGGCGTACGGGCTGACGCACTCGCTGGACGAGGCCCTGGAGAAGGAGGACGAGCTGCAGACCCGCGCCGGCGCCTCCGAAGACCACGTCATCGCCGTGCGGGCGTTCGTGCAGAAGGAGAAGCCCGAGTACGTGGGCCGCTGAGCGACGGGACGGCCGGGACGGGGCAGGGTGTGCGGCCCGCGTCCCCGGCCGCCCGTGCCTCAGCCGCGTGTGGCCGCGCCCCGGCTGACGCAGGCTTCGAGGTGGTCGTCCACCAGGCCGCACGCCTGCATCAGGGCGTACGCCGTGGTGGGGCCGACGAACCTCAGGCCGCGCTTCTTCAGCGCCTTGGACAGGGCGGTGGACTCGGGGGTCACCGCCGCCACGTCGCCCAGCACCTTCGGCACGGGCCGCCCGTCCGGTTCGGGGGCGTGGGACCAGATCAGCTCCTCCAGCTCGCCCTCGGACCACCCGGCCAGCACGCGCGCGTTGGCGAGCGTGGCGTCCACCTTGGCGCGGTTGCGGATGATGCCGGGGTCGGCGAGGAGGCGCTCGCGGTCCTCGCCGGTGAAGGCCGCGACCTTCTCGATCCGGAAGTCCGCGAAGGCGAGCCGGAAGGTGGGCCGGCGCCGCAGGATCGTGATCCAGGACAGCCCGGACTGGAACGCCTCCAGGCTGAGCCGCTCGAAGAGGGCGTCGTCACCGTGCACCGGGCGCCCCCACTCGTCGTCGTGGTACGAGACGTAGTCCTCGGTGGAGAGCGCCCAGGGGCAGCGCAGCGCCCCGTCCGCCCCGGCGAGGGCCTCCCCGGTGCTCACCGGCCGTCCTGCGGGCCGGGCTCGTCCGGCCGGGGCTGGACGGCGCGGGCACCGGCGAGCGCGCTCTGCAGGTCCGCGATCCGGGCGTCCCGCTCCCCGAGTTCGGCGGCGAGGCGGCTGAGGGCGTCGTCCACGTCGGCCATGCGGTAGCCGCGGGCGGCGACCGGGAAGCGCAGGCTCTCCACATCGGTGCCGTGCAGCGGACGGTCCGCGGGCAACGGGTCCTGGAGCCGCTCGGGCGCGGCGTCCTGGAGCGGGGCGCTGTCGCCGCCGCCCACCACGGCGAGCGTCACCGCGCCGACCACGACGGCCAGCGCGAGGACCAGGAACAAGAACATCAGCATCGCCAGGGTTCCCCAAGCTCGATGTGCCGGACGCCGGGCCTCGTGAGACCTCGCGTTCGGAAGCCGGATGTGTCTGGGTCCGATCGTGCCATGCGAGGCTGACAGTGCGGGCCGCGAGGCGCCGGACGTCCGAAGCACGAGGAGAGGTCACAGGGGATGCTCAGGCTGGGCAAGCGGGAATTCGGCGCACACGAGCCGGTGATCATGGCGATCGTCAACCGGACCCCGGACTCCTTCTACGACCGGGGGGCGACGTTCACCGACGACGCCGCCCTCGCGCGCGTGGAGCGCGCCGTGGCCGAGGGCGCGGCCGTCGTCGACATCGGCGGGGTGAAGGCCGGGCCGGGCGAGGAGGTAACCGCCGAGGAGGAGGCCAGGCGCACGGTCGGTTTCGTGGCGGAGGTCCGGCGCAGCTTCCCCGATGTGATCATCAGCGTGGACACCTGGCGGGCCGAGGTCGGCGAGGCGGTGTGCGAGGCGGGCGCGGACCTGCTGAACGACGCGTGGGGCGGCGTGGACCCCGGTCTCGCTGAGGTCGCGGCCCGTCACCGGGTGGGCCTGGTGTGCACGCACGCCGGGCGCGCGGAGCCCCGTACCCGGCCGCACCGGGTGGCCTACGGGGACGTGATGGCCGACATCCTCGACGTGACCGTGGGGCTGGCGGAGCGGGCGGTGGCGCTGGGGGTGCCGCGCGAGTCGGTGCTGATCGACCCGGGGCACGACTTCAACAAGAACACCCGGCACAGCCTGGAGGCCACGCGCCGGCTGGACGAGATGGTGGCGACGGGCTGGCCGGTGCTGGTGTCGCTGTCCAACAAGGACTTCGTCGGGGAGACGCTGGACCGCCCGGTGAAGGAGCGCCTGATCGGCACCCTGGCGACCACGGCGGTCTCGGCGTGGCTCGGGGCACAGGTGTACCGGGTGCACGAGGTCGCGGAGACCCGCCAGGTGCTGGACATGGTGGCGTCGATCGCGGGCCACCGGCCGCCGGCGACGGCCCGCAGGGGTCTCGCCTGACAGGGATCTCCCCGGGGGGCCGCCGTGACGGCCCCCCGGTGCCGGTCCTAACGGGCCGCTTCCTTGGAGACCAGCGCGACCGCCTCCTCCACGTCGTCCGTCACGTGGAACAGCATCAGGTCCTTCTCCGCCGCCTTGCCCTGCGCGACCAGTGTGCTCCGCAGCCACTCCACCAGGCCGCCCCAGTACTCGCTGCCGAACAGCACGATCGGGAAGCGGGTCACCTTCTGGGTCTGGACCAGGGTCAGTGCCTCGAACAGCTCGTCCAGGGTGCCGAGACCACCGGGCAGAACGACAAACCCTTGTGCATATTTAACAAACATCATCTTTCTGACGAAAAAGTACCTGAAATTCAAGCCGATATCGACGTACTGGTTCAGCCCCTGCTCGAAGGGCAGCTCGATGCCGAGGCCGACGGAGACTCCGCCCGCCTCCAGCGCGCCCTTGTTGGCCGCCTCCATGGCACCGGGTCCGCCCCCGGTGATCACCGCCCAGCCGGACTCCACCAGGCCGCGCCCGAGCCGCACACCGGCGTCGTACTCGGGTGAGTCCACCGGGGTACGTGCCGAACCGAACACACTGATCGCGGGCGGCAGTTCGGTCAGGGTTCCGAAGCCCTCGATGAACTCCGACTGGATGCGCAGCACCCGCCAGGGGTCGGTGTGCACCCAGTCGGTGGGGGCGCGCTCGTCCAGCAGCCGCTGGTCCGTGGTGCCGGCCTGCACCTGCCCCCGCCGCCGGAGCACCGGGCCGAGCCGCTGCTCGTCCGGTGGGCGCTTCTTCCCCTCGGGGTTTCCGGTAGCCATGTGCGCTCCCTCCGCTTGCCGGTATTTCGTGCTCAGCCTAGATCCGCGACCGTTACGGAGGGGGGACGTGAGCATGTCCGGAACACGGCGCCGCGCGGTGCGGGCGTCACGCGGTGAGCCAGGCGCGCAGCCGCTCCTCACCGGCGAGCACCTTGGCCACCTCGACACGCTCGTCCCGCTTGTGGGCCAAGTGGGGGTTACCGGGGCCGTAGTTGACCGCCGGGATGCCGAGGGAGGCGAAGCGGGAGACGTCGGTCCAGCCGTACTTGGGCATCGGTGTGCCGCCGACCGCCTCGATGAAGGCCGCGGCGGCCGGGTGGGACAGGCCGGGCAGGGCGGCGCCGCTGTGATCGTCGATCACGAACTCCTCGACACCGCAGTCCGCGAACACCTCACGCACGTGCGCGACCGCCTCCTCCTCGGTGCGGTCGGGGGCGTAGCGGAAGTTGACCGTGACCACGCACTCGTCCGGGATGACGTTGCCGGCGACTCCCCCGCCGATACGGACCGCGTTCAGGCCTTCGCGGTACTCCAGCCCGTCGATCACCGGCCACCGGGGCTCGTACGAGGCGAGGCGGGCGAGGATCGGGGCGGCGGCGTGGATGGCGTTGGAGCCCATCCAGCCGCGCGCGGAGTGGGCCCGCTCGCCCTTGGTCCGAAGCAGCACCCGGAGCGTGCCCTGACAGCCGCCCTCCACCTCGCCGTCGGAGGGCTCCAGCAGCACCGCGAAGTCACCGCGCAGCCACTGCGGGCGGGCCTCGGCGAGGTGCTTGAGGCCGTTTAGCTCGGCGGCGACCTCCTCGTTGTCGTAGAAGACGAAGGTCAGGTCGCGGTTGGGGGCGGGCACGGTGGCCGCGATCCGGAGCTGGACCGCGACGCCGGCCTTCATGTCGCAGGTGCCGCAGCCCCACAGCACGCCGTCCTCGTCGAGGCGCGAGGGGACGTTCTCCGCGATGGGGACGGTGTCGATGTGCCCCGCGAGGATGACGCGTTCGGCGCGGCCCAGGTCGGTGCGGGCGAGGACGTTGTTGCCGAGGCGCTCCACCGTGAGGTGGGGCAAGGCGCGCAGCGCGGCCTCGATCGCGTCCGCGAGGGGCTTCTCCGTGCCGCTCTCCGACGGGATGTCCACGAGCCGTGCGGTCAGCTCGGCGGCGTCCAGCGTGAGGTCAAGGGTGGTGTCGGCCATGCTGGTGACCCTAACGCCAGGCGGGGCGGGGACCCGCCGTGCCACCGGGCGCGGGTCCCCGACGGGGGCCCTTGCGGGCTCCAGTACCTTGTACGCGTGTCAGAGCCGTCCCCCTCTCGCCCCAAGCGTCGCGGCCGTGCGTTCCGGATCGGCGCGGCCCTGCTCGTCCTCGCCGGTGTCGGCGCCTACCTCGTCGTCCAGTACGTCACCGGAGGCGGTGCCGCGCGCGGCTGCACCGTGGTCTCGATGCAGGACAGGACGGAGTCGTACGCCTTCACGCCCGAGCAGGCGGTGAACGCGGCCACCATCGCGGCCGTCGGCACCGGGCGCGGCATGCCCGAGCGCGCCGTGACCATCGCGCTCGCCACCGCGCTCCAGGAGTCGGGGCTGCGCAACATCGGCCACGGGGACCGGGATTCACTCGGCCTGTTCCAGCAGCGGCCCTCGCAGGGATGGGGCACCCAGCGGCAGATCATGGACCCGGCGTACTCGGCGGGCATCTTCTACGCGCACCTGGCCCGCGTGCCCGGCTACACCGGACTGCCGCTCACCGTCGCCGCGCAGAAGGTGCAGCGCAGCGGCTTCCCGGAGGCGTACGCCAAGCACGAACCGGACGCGAAGCTGCTGGCCGCCGCCCTCACCGGCCGTTCGGCGGCCACCCTGACCTGCGACGGCCGCACCTCCCGCACCGCCGAGCCGGCGCGCCCGGACGCCGTACGGGCCGCGCTGGCGAGGGACTTCGGGCGCGACGCGCTGCAGGAGACCGGCGCGGTGGTGGGCGGCACGGCCGTCCCCTCGCCCTCCCCCTCGCCCAGCGTGACCGCGACGGCGAACGGGCGGACGGTGACCGTGCCGGTGCCGCAGGGCACACGGACGGACGCCCACGGGCGCACCGAGCGGGAGCGGGGGTGGCAGCTCGCGCAGTGGGCGGTGGCCAACTCCTCCGCCCTGCGCATCACCCGCGTGACGTACGAGGGGCGGGAGTGGACCGCGTCCAACGGCGGCGGCGACTGGCATCCGGTGAGGACCACGGCACCGGGAGCGGCCGGGGCGGAGTCGTCGCTGACGGCCGTGCGGATCGTCACGGGGTCCTGAGGGAGCGCGGACGCCTGTGCGGGGGATGCCCCGTACGGGTCGCGAGGCGTGTCGGGGGCGCGTTCCGGGGCAGGGGCGCCAGGGCGACCTCCGGACCTTGCGCCGCAAGGGGTGAAAGGATTCCGCAAGGGCACTTCCCCACGGGCTTTGCCCGTTTTTATCCACACCTGATAATGCGATGCGTTATCCAGTCTTTACCTTCGACGTCCGCAACCTTCGGCGGGTTCGAGCGGTAGTCAGTGCGTCCGGGCTCGGACACCACACCGTTCTCTCCTCCCGAATGGAGCATCATGTCCCTCCCCCTGACCCGCCGTATCGCCCGTGCCGCGCTGCTCGTCGCCGCGGGGGCGGCCGCCGGGGTCGGTGCCGCCGGCACGGCCGGTGCGGCCACCAACCAGCCGGCCGTGCCGGACCTCGGTGGGCTGACCAAGCTGGACGGTGCGACGCACGTGGACAAGACCGTGGGTGGGCTGGCGGACAGCAAGGCCGTGAAGAAGGCCGTGCCGGCGCCCGCGGCGGGCAAGGCGGCGGGCAACGTCCTGGGCGGGCTCCCGCTGAAGGGTCTGCCGCTCGGTTAGCCATCGGATGACGAGGGGGTCCGGGGAGTTCCCTGGACCCCCTCGTCGTGTACTCACGCGGTCAGGCGGGCCACCGCCGCGTCGATGCGCTCGTCCGTTGCCGTCAGTGCCACGCGGACGAACTTCCCGCCCGCTTCGCCGTAGAAGTCGCCCGGCGCCACCAGGATGCCGAGGCCGGCGAGGTGGGCGACGGTGTCCCAGCAGGACTCGTCCCGCGTCACCCAGAGGTAGAGACTCGCCTCGCTGTGGTCGATGCGGAAGCCGTGGGACTCCAGGGCCGCGCGGAGCCTGGCGCGGCGGGACGCGTAGCGCTCGCGCTGGAGGCGTACGTGTTCGTCGTCGCCGAGGGCGGCCACCACCGCGGCCTGGGTCGGCGCGGAGGTCATCATGCCGCCGTGCTTGCGGATCTCCAGCAGCGGCATGAGCACCGCCGGGTCGCCCGCGACGAAGGCCGCGCGGTAACCGGCCAGGTTGGACCGCTTGGAGAGGGAGTGGACGGCGAGGATGCCGTCGTAGGAGCCGCCGTTGACGTCCGGGTGGAGCACCGAGACCGGGTCGGCCTCCCAGCCCAGCTCCAGGTAGCACTCGTCGGAGACGAGCAGTACGCCGTGTTCGCGGGCCCAGGCGACGATCCCGGTCAGCTCCTCCTGGGAGAGGACCCTGCCGGTGGGGTTGGACGGCGAGTTGAGCCAGAGCAGCTTCAGGTTCGCGGGGTCCAGCTCGCGCGGGTCGTCGTAGACCTCGTACGCGGCGCGGGCGAGGCGGGCGCCGACCTCGTAGGTGGGGTAGGCCAGGCGCGGGTAGGCGACCCTGTCGCCGGGGCCGAGGCCGAGCTGGGTGGGCAGCCAGGCGACGAGTTCCTTGGAACCGACGATCGGCAGGACGTGCCGGTGGGTGACGTCGCGGGCGCCGAGGCGGCGCTCCAGCCAGCCGGTGATCGCGTCGCGCAGCGCGGGCGTGCCCCAGACCGTCGGGTAGCCCGGCGAGTCGGCCGCGTCGACCAGTGCCTTCTGGATCAGTTCGGGAACCGGGTCGACCGGGGTGCCGACGGAGAGGTCGACGATGCCGCCGGGGTGCGCGGCAGCGGTCTTCTTGTAGGGCTCCAGCTTGTCCCAGGGGAAGGCGGGGAGCCGGTCGGAGACTGCGGACACGGGGCTTGCTCTCTTTCCTAGGGGGCGCGAAACGCGTCGGTCCCGCACGGCCGGGGGTGACCGGGCCGTACGGGACCGAGGCGGTGCGCTTCTACGGGCCGCCGGGCCTTGGCGACCGGTTACTCGCCCTGCGGCGGCAGCGCGGCGATGAAGGGGTGGTCGCGCTCGATCAGACCCAGCTTGCTGGCGCCGCCGGGGGAGCCCAGCTCGTCGAAGAACTCGACGTTCGCCTTGTAGTAGTCCTTCCACTCCTCCGGAGTGTCGTCCTCGTAGAAGATCGCCTCGACCGGGCAGACCGGCTCACAGGCACCACAGTCGACGCATTCGTCCGGGTGGATGTACAAGGACCGCTGGCCCTCGTAGATGCAGTCGACCGGGCACTCCTCGATGCACGCCTTGTCCTTGACGTCGACACAAGGCTGCGCGATGACGTAGGTCACGCTGTCGTTCCTCCTCGATAGGGCGCTGGCGGGCCTCCTCAGGCTCCGCCGCCTGGCGCGCGGGAGCGCGGCGTAGTCGATGCCCGCACCTAGTATCTCCGTTCCGGACCGTGATCCGAACAGGAGGGGTGGAGCGACCCGTGGAAATCTCGGTGACAGGACTGCTCAAAGTCCTCATCACACCGGCAGACGTGGGCAAAAGGGTGTCCGTACGGCAGTTGACGGGATCGGGTGCGGCGGGCGAGAAGTTCACCGACACGGTAGGCGTTCTCACATCCTGGGACGACGACGGCGTGCTCATGATCACACGGCGGGACGGCCGGGTGGTGAGGGCCGAGGCGTCGACGCTGGTCGCGGGCAAGGTCGTTCCGTCCGCCCCGGCGCGTCGCCGCGGCCCGTCGGCGGGTTACGAGGAGCTCGCGGGGGTCGCGGCGCGGGCGTGGCGCCCGGTGGAGAGCGAGCGGCTCGGCGAGTGGGAGCTGCGGGCCGCGGGCGGCTTCACCCGGCGGGCCAACAGCGTGCTGCCGCTCGGTGAGCCGGGGCTTCCGCTCGACGCGGCCCTGACTTCCGTAAGACGCTGGTACGGCGAGCGCGGACTGCCCGCCTACGTCCAGACCGCCTCCGGTGCCGAGGGCACGCAGGAGCTGCTGTCGGCGGAGCTGGCGCGGCGAGGCTGGACGCGGGAGGTCACGGCGGAGCTGTGGACCGGTGGGCTGGCGCCGGTCGCGGACCGGGACGGGGGCGCCGGCGTGGTGCTCTCCCGCGAGGCGGACGAGGCGTGGCTCGCGCGGTACGGGCGCGAGGGAGTGAGCGAGGTGGCCCTGCGGGTGCTGAACGGCGGACCGTCGGTGTGGTTCGCACGTGTGCCCGGCGCGGACGGCGAACCGCCGGCCGCGATCGGGCGGTGCGTGGTGGACGGCCGCTGGGCGGGTTTCGCCGCGGTCGAGGTCGATCCGGCCCGGCGCCGTCGGGGGCTGGCCACCGACGTCATGACGGCGCTGGCCCGGCGCGCGCTGGAGGAGGGCGCCTCGGCGGCGTGGCTCCAGGTCGAGGAGGACAACGAGGGCGCGCGGCGGCTGTACGACGGTCTCGGCTTCGCCCCGCATCACGCGTACCACCACTACCGGGAGCCGGACACGGCCGGCTCCGGGCTGTCCTAGGAGTCCGTCGTGGAGCCCCAGGAACCGGCCCGGCGCCCCGCCTTCCCGCCGCCGTACCCGCCCGGGCCCCAGCGGTCGGCGCAGTTGCGGCGGCGGTTCGCGCAGGAGGCGCGGTCGCAGTGGCCCGACCTGTCCGCGCTGTGCCTCATGATCGGCGCGGAGGCGGACGGCACGCTGGACGAGGCCGGGATGGACGCGGCCCAGATCGAGCTGGACGAACTCGCCGGGCGGCTGCCGTACCGGCCGGGCGAGCCGCTGGCGTGGGCGCGGGCGGTGGGCCGGCTGCTGGGCGGGACCCACGGGTTCTGCGGTACGGCCGGGGAGTACGAGCGGCTGGATTCCTCGCTGCTGCACTCCGTGCTGCGGCGGCGGCGCGGGCTGCCGATCCTGCTGTCGGTGGTGTGGATGGAGGTCGCCCGGCGCGCGGGCGCCCCGGTGTACGGGGTCGCGCTGCCGGGCCACTTCGTGGTCGGCTTCGGCACGGCCGGCGACCGGGTCCTCGCGGACCCCTTCGTGGGCGGCCGGGTGCTCAGCGGCATGGACACCGAGCTGCTGGTGGCCGGTGCGACGGGCGCGCCGCTGGAGCCGTCCATGCTGGTTCCGGCGGCTCCGCTCCAGGTCGTCCAGCGCATCCTGAACAACATCCGCGCCTGGGCCACCGCCCGCCCGGAACGCTCCGACGTGGCCCTCTGGGCCGTCGAACTGGCCATGCTCCTCCCCTCCCGCCCGGCCCGCCTGCGCTACGACCGCGCCCGGCTCCTCGTCCAGCGCGGCGCCTTCACCGAGGGCGCGGCCGAACTGGAGGCGTACGCGGAGCTGGTCTCGGTGGTCGACCCCACGGCCGAGGAGAAGGCCAGGGCCCAGGCCCAGGCGGCGAGGGCGCTGCTCAACTGACCGGCGGGGGCCGGCGCGGCGGCCGGCGGCCACTCCGGCCGGCCCCGGTTCCGTCGGCCGCGGGGCGCCTCAGAGCCAGCCCTTCTCCCGTGCGATACGGACGGCCTCCGCCCGGTTGCGGGCCGCGAGTTTCTGGATGGCCGTGGAGAGGTAGTTGCGGACCGTGCCCTGGGAGAGGTGGAGGACCCGGGCGAGTTCGGCGTTGGTGGAGCCGTCCGCGGCGGTGCGGAGGATCTCCCGTTCGCGGTCCGTCAGGGGGTTGGCGCCGTCCGCGAGGGCCGCGGCGGCCAGGGTGGGGTCGATGACGCGTTCGCCGGTGAGGACCTTGCGTACGGCTGCGGCGAGCTGGGCGGCGGGGGCGTCCTTGACGAGGAAGGCGTCGGCGCCCGCCTCCATGGCGCTGCGGAGGTAACCGGGGCGGCCGAAGGTGGTGAGGACGACGAGCTTCACACCGGGGTGCGCCCGGTGCACCTGGGCGGCGGCCTCGATCCCGGTGCAGCCGGGCATCTCGATGTCGAGCAGGGCCACGTCCACCCCGTGCTCCCCCACGGCGGCCAGCACCTCGTCCCCGCGGGCGACCTGCGCGACGACCTCGATGTCGTCCTCCAGTCCGAGCAGGGCGGCGAGCGCCTCGCGGACCATCGACTGGTCCTCGGCGAGGAGGACCTTGATCGTGCTCGTCATGACCCGGATACTACGTCCGCCGCGACGGCCGACGGGACGCGGGCGACCACCCGGAAACCCTTGGCGGACCGCCCCGCCTCCAGCGTGCCCCCGGCACCCTGGAGGCGCTCCGCGAGCCCGGTGAGCCCGTTGCCGGGCCCCTTGCCCGAGCCGCCGGAGCCGTTGTCCTCGACGGACAGTTCCAGCACCGGCCCGTCCAGGGTGTGCCGGTGCAGCAGCTCCACCGCGCACCGCTCGGCCCCGCTGTGCCGGACCACGTTGGTGACGGCCTCCCGCAGCGTCCACGCGAGCGCGGCCTCCGCCTCCTCGGGCAGCCCGGCGAGGTCGGGCTCGGCCGGGATCTCGGCGATCACCCCGGCGGCCGTCAGCGCGACCTGCGCCCCGGCCAGTTCGGCCGCGAGCCGGGGCCGCCGGTATCCGGTGACGGCCTCGCGGACGTCGACCAGCGCCTGCCGGCTGACCCGCTCGATGTCCGCCACCTGCTGGGCGGCCTCCTCCGGCCGGCCCGGCAGCATGCGCCCCGCCAGCTCGCTCTTGAGCGTGATCAGGGACAGCGAGTGCCCCAGCAGGTCGTGCAGGTCGCGGGCGAGCCGCAGCCGCTCCTCGTTGGCGGCGAGCTGCGCCACCGTCGCCCGCGCCTTGCGCAGCTCGATCGTGGTGCGGACGAGCTGCCGTACGCCCGTCATGGCGAAGCCGATCAGCACCACCAGCAGGATCAGGTTTCCCGCCTCCTCCTCACCGGTGTGCAGCCCGACCAGGTACATCAGGGCCGCCGAGGCCGGGATCGCCCAGTAGGTGGCCTTGGCCGGGAGGGTCGCCCCGCAGGCCACCGAGAGGTAGACGAAGAGGCCGAGCCAGGCGCTGCCGAAGGTGTAGACCAGCAGCGTCGCGAGGATGCCGAGGACCAGCAGGAGCACGACGACGGCCGGTCCGGAGAAGGTCCGGCCCATGTTGCGGAAGACCAGCCCCAGGTAGACCGCGACGAACGCGGTGAGCCCGACCGCTCCGGCCCAGGTGGCCGCACTCCCGTGGCCGCCGCTCACCAGGTCGTGGACGGGTGAGCTGAGGAAGACCAGCCAGACGCCGATCCACAGCAGCTTCACCCACAGCTCGCGCCGCCCCTGCGGCGGACGCCCCAGCGGGGCGCCCCTGCCGGGTCCGGCGGCCGGGTCCTCGGTCATGGCGTTCACGCCTTCAGCGTGTCCTTCCGGTACAGCCAGGCCGCGCCGCCCGCGAAGAGGGCGAAGTACACGGCGAGGACGGCGACGTCCCGCGCGTGCGGGGCCTGGCTCTGCTCGACCGCGCGTCCCAGGGCAGCGTACGCGTACGTCGGCAGCCACTCGGCGATGTCCTGGAGCCAGCGCGGGAACCCGGCCGAGGGCATCCACAGGCCGCCGAGGAGGGAGAGCGCGAAGTAGACGATCATCGTGATGGGGCGTACCGCGTCCCCGGAGGCGAGGTAGCCGATGGCGACGCCGAGCGCGGCGAAGACGAGACTGCCGGCCCAGATGACGCCGGTGAGGGCGAGCCACTGCCAGGCGTCGAGGCGTACGTCCTTCACGACTGCGGCGACGGCGAACACCATCACGATGGACGGCAGGCTCACCACGGCCGCGCTCGCGGTCTTAGCGAGGACGTATCCGTGGCCGGGCAGCGGGGTCAGCCGGAGCTGGCGCACCCAGCCGCTCTCCCGCTCCTTGGCGATGCGCTCGCTGTTGCCCATCAGCACGGCGGTCAGCGCGCCGAAGGAGGCCATGGAGACCATCAGGTAGGTCGCGACGGTGAGGCCGGTGCCGCCCACCTTCTCGTCGGTGCCCGAACTCCCCGCGAAGATCAGGAAGATGATCGACGGGTAGAGCACGGAGAAGAACAGGAACTTGCGGTTGCGCAGGGCGCGGGAGAGTTCCAGCTTGATCAGGGCCCGGGAGGCGAGGATGCCGGTCATGCGCGCTTGGCCTCCTCGGCCTCGGTGATGGCGACGAAAGCCTGCTCCAGGCCGAGCCCGGCGACTTCCAGGTTGCGGGGGTGGAGGCCGAGCCCGTACACGGCGTGCACGGTGGCGTCGGCGTCGGAGGACTGGATGCGGACGGTCTGCCCGGAGACGTCCAGCGAGGTCAGCGCGGGCAGCCCGGCCAGCGCGGTCTCGTCGACGGCGCCGGCCAGGTCGAAGGAGACCCGGCGGGCGCCCGCGCGGGCCTTGATCTCGGCGGCGGTGCCGTCCGCCAGCAGGCGGCCCCGGTGCAGGACGAGCACACGGTCCGCGATGGCGTCGGCCTCCTCGAGGTAGTGGGTGGCGAAGAGGACCGTACGGCCCTGGTCGGCCTGCTCGCGCATGGTGGACCAGAACGCGTGCCGGGCGGAGACGTCCATGCCGGTGGTCGGCTCGTCCAGCACGATCAGGTCGCTGTCCCCGGCGGTGGCCAGGGCGAACCGGACGCGCTGGGCCTGGCCGCCGGAGAGCTTGTTGACCTTGCGGTCGGCGATCTGCGTGATGCCGGCGCGGGCGAGCACGTCGGAGGCGGGGTGGGGGCGTGGGTGCAACGAGCAGGCGAGGCGGACCAGTTCGGCGACCGTCACGTCCTCCATCAGCCCGCCGCTCTGCAGCATCGCGCCGATGCGCCCGGCGACGATCGCCTCGCGCGGCCCGGTCCCGAACACGGTCACCCGCCCCTCGTCCGGCTGCTTCAGCCCGAGCAGCAGATCGAGCGTGGTGGACTTTCCCGCCCCGTTGGGCCCGAGCAGTGCGACGGTCTCCCCGGGCCGCAGCACGAGCGACAGCCCGTCCACCGCCCGCACGTCCCCGTACGCCTTGCTCACCTGCTCGAACCCGACCGCCACCGGCATCCCGGTCGCGGTCGGCACCGCTGTCGTCGTCATGCCGTCCATGCTGGCCGCGAGAGGGGTGGGGGCGGCAGTGCCGTCGGTCCTCGGTGCCGGATGACAGATGTCATACGACGGCGAGGGCACCCGGAACCGCCCCGGACGCCCTCGCCGAGCCGTACGCGCCCAGGGTCCTTCGTTCGGATCAGGCCGGACCCCGCTCACCGGGATCGACCGGCACCGCTGCCTCCCCGCCCCTCGATCCGCCGGACAGACCCTAGTTCGGCCTGGTGTCGATCGTGCCGATGCGCTGTGCCGCGGTCTTCCCGACCAGGGCCTTGCGCAGGGCCGCCACCACGTCCTGCGGGAGCACGTCCCGCTTGCCGGTGGCGCTCTCCACCTTCACGCCGTCGAAGGTGGTGCCGTACGCCGCCTTGAGCGCCTGGAGGTCGTAGGTGTCGGTGAGCTTGCCGCCCACCGCCTTGAACCCGAGGATCTTCGGCAGCGACTTGGGCCCGAAGTTGATGCTGTGCGCCGCGTCGACCTGGACGGTGACGATGTTGGACATGGCCGGTTCCGCGAACGCCTTCATCTCGCGGTCGACCTCGGCGTCCGGGACCGTGGGCCGGCTGGTGGTGGTGGGCACGGCGACCGGGGTCGCGGTGCCGGTCTCGATCAGGGTGTGGTACGCCTGTTCGACGGCCTTTGTGGAGCCGGCCGCGTCGACGGCCTTGCCGGGCTTGCCGTAGACCGGGACGGCCTTGCCGGACTCGAACTTGATGCCGCCTTCGACGACCGAGCCCGAACCGCCGCCCGCCTGCTGGAGGGCGACCTGGAGCTTCTCCTCGTCCACCGGGGTGACCGGCGGGACGACCCGCTTCTGCCCGAAGAGGGAGCCGATCACGGAGAGCGGGTTGTAGTCGCTCCTGGCGGCGTCGCTGACCGTGGCCTGGTAGTCGAACTGCAGGCCCGCCTTGTCCGGGGTGAGGGCCACGTTGCCGCCGCCCACGGAGAGCTGGAGCGGCTTGCCGACCCGGTCCCGGAAGGCGTCGTCGAGCTTCTTGACCGCGTCGTCACGGGTCCCGCCGCCGATGTCCACGCCGAGCACGGTGGTGCCCTTGGGCACGTCGGTGCGGTTCATCAGCAGCCCGGCGCCGTAGGCACCGCCCGCGACGACGACCACACCGGCGACCAGCAGCATCAGCTTGCTGCGGCCCTTCTTCTTGGGCTGCGGCGTGGCCTTGGCCTGCGGGGCGGGCGGCTTGGGCGCCGTGTACGCAGGGCGGTCGGCGGCCGGGGCGGGGCCGAAGGGGTCGGCCCCGGCACCGGGGAAGACGGGGACACCGCTGGTGACGGTGTGCCCGGAGACGGTGCCGTGCGGGGCGTGGCCGGGAGTGCCCGGGGCGGCGGCGAGCTGCTGCGGGGTGAGGATCGCGGTGTCGTCGCCGAGGGGGTTGCCGGCCTGCGGGGTCTGCGGGGCGCCCTGAGGGCTCTGCGGGGTCCTGGGCGGGCCGCCTCCGGGCGCGCGGAACGCGGGCGGGCCGTCGAAGGGCTCACCGGGCTGCATGCCCTGCGTGCCGGGGGCGCCGGGCGCGTTGCCCGGTACCGGACGCGTCGGCAGCGGGCCGTCGCCGGTGACCGGGCCGCCGGTCGGTCCTGCGGGGCCGTTCGGGCCGGGGGCGCCCTGGCCGCCGGGGCCGTTGAAGCCGCTCGGACCTCCGGGGCCGCCGCGTCCGCCTGCGCCGGGGGCACCCGGACCACCGGCCGGGGCACCGCCGTTGTCGGAGAAGAACGGCAGGTCGTCGCGGGCGGACTCGCCGGGGCGGGCGCCGCCGCGCGGGCCCGAGGCCAGCGCCTCGGTCACGTCGAACGATCCGGTGCCGCCGCCGTGGCCCGGCGCGACGGGACCACCGGTGGCGCCGGACATGCCGGGGCCGCCTGTGCCGCCGGGGCGGGGGGTGTTCGGCGCGGGGGCGGCCGGGCGCTGGGCGGAGGGTCCGGGGCCGAGCGCCGGGGCGCCGGGGCGCGGACCGCTCGCACCGGCGGCGGAACCGCCGGGGATTCCGGCGCCGTTGGTGTCACCGCCACCCGAACCTCCCTTGGGCGCACCGGACTTGCGGGGAGCGAACCAGTCGCTGGTCTTCTCCTCCGCCTGCGGGGCGCCCTCGGCCGCCGGTTCGGGCGCGGACGGCGCGGCGGGCTCGGGCCGGGCGTCGGCGGCCGGCTCGTCGCCGCCGCTCTCGCCGGCCGGGGCGCCGTCGACGGTCTTGCGCACGACGACCGGCGGAATCGGCCGCGATCCGGGGATGTTGATCCGGATGCGCGTGGTCAGCGTGGTCTCGGTCTTGCGGTCCTCGGGACGCGCGTCCGGACTTCCCGCGCCGGTCCCGTCGCCGGAAGCCATGGGCGTCCCGTACGGCGGGGTGCCGGAGGGGTAAGCGGCTCCGCCGCGCCCGTCGGGCCCGGAGGACGGAGTGTCAGTTTCACGACTCAAGGCAGGTTCTCCCGGTTGGCTCCGCCGCCCGTCACGACCTCAGCGGGCATCTCGGCGGCGCGCACCACCATACTGGCCACCTCTGGCGCGAATCCCACGACCGCTGTGGAAATCCGCACCGGACCCGCACGGGAGTCCCGCGAGGTGATACGTCACTTGCCAAGTCGGTCGGTGTCGCCGTCGGGTTGCCGCCCCGGGGCCAAGGTGGCGCAGATCACAGCGAGGGCCATGCCGCCGAGCAGGAAGACGTACGAGCCGCCGCCCGCGCCGAACAGGAAGTCACCTTCCGGGCGGCTGGCGGTGAGCAGGATGACCGCGATGACCCAGCCGAGCACCGGGGCGACCGCGCCCGAGCGGGCACGAAGCGCGTAGCCGCCGCCGAGGAACAGCCCGCCCGCGCCCGCGAGGGCGAGCAGCAGGCCGAGCGGGAACCAGGCGGCCTGCACCAGCGCCCCGGCGGCGCCGACGACGGCGCCGAGCAGCGCGAGCCCGAGGAGCGCGGCCATCCGGCCGGAGGAGGGGCGCCGCAGCGGCTGGGCGAGCATCGAGCCGCTCATGACGCCACCTCGACTCCGGCGAAGAGGTCCCTCTCGCCGGGTTCGGCGTGGCCGCGCACCAGCTCGTAGTACTCGGTGGCGAACAGCGGCTGGGCGAGGTCGTTGGAGAGTGCGAAGTACTCGCCGGCGACGGTGATCTGGGTGGCGTGGGCGCGCATCGCGGCGGCCTTGGCCGCGGCGTACGCGGTGCCGTCGACGGCGGTGGTGATCCGCCCGTCCGGCACCACGCCGGGCAGGTCGGCGATGTCGGCGCTGCTGCCGAACGGCAGGCCGGGCAGCTCCGCGGCGAGCCGCGCGAAGGCGTCCTCGACGACCGAGCGGGGCATGCGGTTCCAGTAGACCTTGTCCACCCGGTGCCCCCGGCCTCCGGCCAGCTCGACGGCGCGCATCGCGACCCGGTGGGCCTGGATGTGGTCGGGGTGGCCGTACCCCCCGTTGTCGTCGTACGCGACGACGACCTGCGGCCGGACCTCCAGGATCACGTCCACGAGCGCCCCGGCGGCCTCGTCGACGTCGGCCTGCCAGAAGGCGGCGGGGTCGTCGTTGTCCGCCAGCCCCATCATCCCGGAGTCCTGGTACCCGAGCACCCGCACATCACTGACGCCCAGCTCCCCGAGGGCGGCGTCCAGCTCGCCCCGCCGGTGCGCCCCGAGCGCGGCCCCCTCCAGGTGCCGCAGTTCCGGCGGGATCACCTCCCCGCGCTCTCCCAGCGTGCAGGTCACCAGAGTCACGTGCGCCCCCTCGGCCGCGTACCTGGCCATGGTCGCGCCGTTGTTGATCGACTCGTCGTCGGGATGCGCGTGCACGAGCAGCAGACGCCGGGGGGGCAGTTCGGTCATGGGGTCCAGCGTACGAGGCGCGGTGCAGGCAGTGGTACTCCTGACATTGCCGTCAGGGACCGTGCAGCTCGGTCTCCCACGCCTCGAACGGGGGCTCCGCCCGGTAGCCGGGATCACAGCACTGCCGAATCCACTGGGCGACGCGGTACTGGGCGTCGCCGTCGTTGAGCGTCTCCCCGTGTTCGTCGACCTCGAGGACGTTGGCGTAGATCGCGAAGATCATCTCCAGGTCCGAGCCGTACTCCAGCAGGCGGGCGCGGTAGTCGATGCCGTCCAGCAGCTCGACGTCCAGCGTGCCGTTGCCCAGGTAGAACGCGAAGAACCTGAGAGCGGCCCGTACATCTGTCGGTAGGTGTGCCACGCGGTCATCCTCCATCCTCGCCCGGCGAGACTTTCGGTCACCTGCTGTCGTCGGCGTAGCGCGGCAGGCCGTCCGCAGGGACGGCCCACTCCACGGTGGTGACGTCCTCTCCGTAGACGGACTCCTTGCGGGTGGCGTAGGGCGCGCCGGCGGAAGTGGGGGGATGTCGGTGAGACGGCGCCGGAGCCGGTACGGGGGGCGAAGATCGCGTAGACCGACACGTCACCCCAGGCACGATCCACGTCCGCGCCTCCGAGCACACCTACGGCCCCCAGCTCGCCCTCACCCAGACACCGGGACCGCCTTCGTCACCGGCGTACGCGGCTGACACCGGTTGCCCCTCCTCAGGACCCGGCCGGGGTTGGTTCGCGACAGACGATCGGGCCGGCCGGGCTTTCGTGCAGGCAGGCACAAGAAGCCGGAGAGCGTCCGCCGCTTCCTTGACACCTCGGCGGCTTTCTGGCCTCCGTGGGCCTCGGTCATAGTCGGCGTCATGGACCATGACGTGGACGTAGTGGTGGCCGGAGGCGGCCCGGTCGGACTGATGCTGGCCTGCGAACTCCGGCTCGGGGGCGCGCGCGTGGCCGTGCTGGAGCGCCTCACCGAAGTGAATCCGACGATCAAGGGCGGGGCGATCACCACGCCCAGCGCCGTGGCGCTCTACCGCAGGGGCATGCTGCCCGCGCTGGCCGAGGTGCAGCGGCAGGCGATGGACCGCTTCCAGGCATTCGTGAGCGAGCGGAACGGCGGGAACGGAGCCGGGGCAGCTGGCCGAGGGCTGGGGATCGTCGGGCACTTCGCCGGAATCATGCTGCGCGCCGACCTGGTCGACCGAACGGAACCGGGCCTCGGCGATGCCGGACCCGCCGCCGAGATCGCTTTCGTGACGCAGCAGGACATCGAGCGGCTGCTCGGCGGGAGGGCGGACGAGCTCGGCGTCGACGTTCGCCGGGGGGCGGAGCTGACCGGCTTCGACGCGGACGACGGGGCCGTCACCGTGCGGACCAGCCAGGGGGTGGTACGCGCCGGCTGGCTCGTGGGCTGCGACGGCGGCCGCAGTGTGGTCCGCAAGCTCGCGGGGTTTGAATTTCCGGGTACGGACCCGGAGATCACCTGCCACCAGGCGGTCGTGGAGATGACCGGCGCCGAGAATCTGAAGGTCGGCTGGACCGCCACGGACACCGGGGTGTACGCCTACGGGCCGATGCCGGGTCGCGTCGTCACCGTGGAGTTCGACGGCCCGCCGGCCGACCGGGACGCGCCGGTCACCGCCGAGGACCTCCAGACGCGGCTGCGCCGCGTATCCGGCGTGGACGTCACGATCACCGGGGTACGGGCCGCGACCCGCTTCACCGACCACGCCCGCCAGGTCACCGAGTACCGCAAGGGCCGGGTTCTGCTGGCGGGCGACGCGGCGCACGTTCACTCCGCGTTCGGAAGCCAGGGTCTCAGCCTGGGTATCGGGGACGCGATGAACCTCGGCTGGAAGCTCGCCGCGGTGATCGGCGGCCGGGCGCCAGAAGGATTGCTGGACACGTACACCTCCGAGCGGCACCCGGTCGGTGCGTGGGTCCTGGACTGGACCCGGTCCCAGGTCGCGGCCATGCGCCCGGACCCGCGGTCCCGGGCCCTGCGCGAGATCGTCAGCGACCTGGCGGAGACGGTCGTGGGCACCACGTACCTCACCGCGCGGCTCAACGGCGCCGGGGTGCGGTACGAGCTGCCGGGCGAGCACCCGCTGACCGGCCGTAGCACCCCGGACCTCGAACTCAGCGACGGCGGCCGCCTCGCGGACCACCTCCACGGCGGCCGGGCGCTCCTGCTCGACCTCAGCGACGATCCGCAGCTCCGGGCCCTCGTCGCGGGGTATGCCGATCGCGTCGACACCCTGACAGCCGCTTGCCCGTCCCGCCAGGACCTGGCGGCGGTCCTCGTCCGTCCGGACGGCTTCACGGCCTGGGCAGCCGACGTGGGAACGCCGATGTCGACGGCCGGGCTGGCGGAGGCGCTGAAGCAGTGGTTCGGAGCACCGGAGAGTGCGGTCTGGTGACGCCGGACTGATCCGCCTTCCCGCCCCGGCACACCCCGGCGGGAAGGCGGAGGAGGGCGGTTCGCTGACCATCCTCGCGACCGCGCTCGTGGACACGGGTTCACGCGCCGACGGCTACTTCTTCGAGGAGCTGAAGAGCACCGGCAACATGGAGATCCGGCTGGACCGCGAACTGGCCTCCCGCCGCGTCTTCCCGCCTGTGGGCATCGACCGCACCGGCACCCGCCGAGAGGAACTCCTGCTCACACGACAGGAGTTGGCGATCACCAGGGGTCTGCGCCGCGGCCTGCGCTCACACGGGGACGCACCCTTGGAAACCCTGCTGGCGCGACTTCGGCAGACTCCGGACGACGCCACGTTCCTGCGCCGCGTCCAGCCCGCACTGCCCATGGGCCGATCACGGCGGGAGGGGTGACGGCCGACGCCATCACCCCGCCCCGCGTCAGAACTTGATGCTGCCGATCATGCTGGCGACGTTCGTGGTCAGCTCGCTGATCGTGGGTGCGATGGTCGAGGAGGCGAGATAGAAGCCGAGGAGCATGCAGATGGCGGCGTGCCCCCCCTTCAATCCCGACTTCTTGATCAGCAGGAAGACGATGATCGCCAGCAGCACCACCGCCGAAATCGAGAGTGCCACGGCGGCTCACCTCCAATGAATCCCAGGGACACGGGGGGTTCGGACTATGGGGGTCGTGACTCGGTACAGCCCCGGCGGACCGGCCCGAGAGCCAAGTCCACGCGGACGCCGCCAGGTTCATACCCACGCAGCGACATTGATCATAACTATGTGTGCTCGCGCATCGCTCGGCGCACGGCCGCACAAGGGGGCGCATGGCCAATATGGTCGGCCCATGACGACCCAGACAGGCGGCACCGACTCCTTCCCCCGCCGACACGCCCGGACCCAGCGCTTCTCGCTCGGCGCGCCGCGCGCGTTCACCGTGGCCCCCGACGGCTCCCGTGTCGCGTTCCTGCGCTCCGGCTCCGGCACGGACCGCGCCAACTCCCTGTGGGTGCTGGACACCGAGGACGGCACCGAACGCCTCGCCGCCGACCCCCGCGCCCTGCTCGCGGGCGCGGCCGAGGAGCTGTCCCCGGAGGAACGCGCCCGCCGCGAACGCAGCCGCGAGGGCGGCGCCGGCATCGTCGGCTACGCCACCGACGCGGCCGCCGAACTGGCTTCCTTCGCCTTGTCGGGGCGGCTGTTCACGGCCGAGCTGCGCGCCGGCACCGCCCGTGAACTGCCCGTCCCCGGACCGGTGATCGACCCCCGCCCCTCCCCCGACGGCACCCGTGTCGCCTACGTCGCCGGAGGCGAACTGCGCGTCGTGGGGGCCGAGGGGGCCGACGACCGGGCGCTGGCCGTCCCCGAGAGCGACGAAGTGACCTACGGTCTGGCGGAGTTCATCGCCGCCGAGGAGATGCACCGTACGCGGGGCTTCTGGTGGTCCCCCCGGTCGGACCGGCTGCTGGTGGCGCGGGTGGACGACACGCCGGTGCGGCGCTGGTGGATCGCGGACACGTCACACCCGGACCGTGAGCCGCACCACGTGCGCTACCCGGCCGCGGGCACCGCCAACGCCGAGGTGACCCTGCTCGTCATCGGCCTGGACGGCACCCGCAGCGAGGTCCGCTGGGACCGCGAGCGGTACCCCTATCTGGCACGAGTGCACTGGTCGCAGGCGGGTGCGCCGCTTCTCCAGGTGCAGTCGCGGGACCAGCGGAGCCTGCTCGTCCTCGCCCTGGACCCGGACACCGGTGAGACCCGGACGCTGCACACCGCCGAAGATCCAGTATGGCTGGATCTTTTCGCCGGGGTGCCCGCCTGGACCCCCTCCGGCGCACTGGTCCGGATCGCGGACGAGAGCGGCGCGCGCGTTCTCACCGTGGGCGAACGTGTTCTGACCGGACCGGAGCTGCACGTCCGGGCGGTGCTCGACGTGTCGTCGCAGGACGTACTGGTCTCGGCCTCCGCGGGAGAGGCGGCCAAGGACCCGGAGACAGGCGAGATCCACGTGTACCGGGTCGGCGAGGCCGGCGCGCAGCGCGTGTCGCGGGAGCCCGGTGTGCACTCGGCGGTGCGCTCGGGCGGCGTGACCGTCCTGGTCTCCGCGACCCTGGACAGTCCCGGCGCCCGTGTCCAGGTGCTGCGTGACGGAAAAGCGGCGCTCGGTGTCCCCTCGTACGCCGAAGACCCCGGTTTGTCTCCCGGCGTGACCCTGACCGAGGGGGGCGCACGCCGAATTCCGTGCGCCGTGCTTATGCCATCGGACTACCCCGGCGACACTCCCCTGCCCGTCCTGCTCGACCCCTACGGCGGCCCGCACGGCCAGCGGGTCGTCGCCGCCCACAACGCCCATCTGACCTCGCAATGGTTCGCCGACCAGGGCTTCGCGGTGGTCGTCGCGGACGGCCGGGGCACCCCCGGCCGCTCCCCCGAGTGGGAGAAGTCGATCCACCGGGACTTCACGGTCACCCTCGACGACCAGATCGACGCCCTGCGGGACCTCGCCGAGCGCTACCCGCTCGACCTCTCCCGCGTGGCCATCCGGGGCTGGTCGTACGGCGGTTACCTGTCCGCGCTGGCCGTGCTGCGCCGTCCGGACGTCTTCCACGCGGGCATCGTCGGCGCCCCGGTCACCGACTGGCGGCTGTACGACACCCACTACACCGAGCGCTACCTGGGCGACCCCGAGGCGGACCCGGAGAGCTACGCCCGCAGTTCCCTGATCACCGACGAGGGCCTCGCCGGCCCCGCCGAACCGCACCGGCCCATGATGATCATCCACGGTCTCGCCGACGACAACGTGGTGGCCGCGCACACCCTCCGGCTGTCCTCCGCCCTGCTGGCCGCCGGCCGCCCGCACGAGGTGCTCCCGCTGTCCGGCGTCACCCACATGACCCCGCAGGAGCAGGTCGCGGAGAACCTGCTCCTCCTCCAGGTCGACTTCCTCAGGCGCGCCCTCGGCGGATCAGACGGACCGGAACAGCGTTAACGCACAGGCAACTTCATGGAAGCCGCATAGATATACGCACCCGCGAGGCTGATCGCGTACGGCCGTGCGGGTGCCGTGGAACGGGCCGGGGTACGCCATGTCATCCCGGCCCGTTGCCGTGTTCCTCCATGGCACCCGGCACCACTCGCCGCTCCGCCGCGAACAGACACGCCGACGGATGCGCGACCGGCCCCCCGGCCGCCCGGAACTCCTGCGGCACCGCCAGCTCCGGCACCTCCCGCGCGCACCGCTCCTCGGCCTTCCAGCACCGGGTGCGGAACCGGCACCCGGACGGGATCGCGGCCGGGGACGGCACGTCACCGCTCAGGATGATCCGTTCCCGGTGCGCCCGCGCCTCCGGATCGGGCACCGGAACCGCCGAGAGCAGCGCCTGGGTGTACGGATGCGTGGGGTGCTCGTAGATCTGCGCGTCCGTGCCGGTCTCCACGATCCGGCCCAGGTACATCACCGCGACCCGGTCCGAGATGTGCCGCACGATCGACAGGTCGTGCGCGATGAACACGTAACTCAGCCCGAACTCCGCCTGGAGACGCTCCAGCAGGTTGATCACCTGCGCCTGCACCGAGACGTCCAGCGCGGACACCGGCTCGTCCGCGACGATCACCTCCGGGCGCAGTGCCAGCGCCCGCGCGATGCCGATCCGCTGCCGCTGGCCACCGGAGAACTGGTGCGGATAGCGGTTCAGGAACTCCGGGTCGAGCCCCACCACCTCCAGCAGCTCCTGCACCTTGCGCCGCCGTTCGCCCTTCGGCGCGACCTCGGGGTGGATCTCGTACGGCTCCCCGACGATGTCCCCGACCGTCATCCGGGGGTTGAGCGAGGTGTACGGGTCCTGGAACACCATCTGGATGTTCCGGCGCACCTCCTTCAGGCGGCGCCCGGAGACGTCGGTGATGTCCTCGCCCCGGTACCGGATACCGCCCTCGGTGGGGTGCTCCAGATGGCACAGCAGCCTGGCCACGGTGGACTTGCCGCACCCCGACTCGCCCACGATGCCGAGGGTCTCGCCCCGGGCGAGGGCGAAGTCGACGCCGTCGACGGCCCTGACGGCGCCGATCTGCTTGCGCAGCAGGATGCCCCGGGTCAGCGGATAGTGCTTGACCAGGCCGCACGCCTCCAGCACGGGTTCAGCCGCCGAGGCCATCGAGGCACTCCCTCCAGAAGTGGCAGGCGCTCGCCCGGCCCGGCCCGGCCGGGTGCAGCGGGGGCTCGTCCGTGCGGCAGACGTCCCGCGCCATCGCGCAGCGCGGGTGGAAGGCGCAGCCGGCCGGAACGTGCGTGAGGCTGGGCGGCAGACCGCGGATGGCGTACAGCTCCCGGCCCTTGTGGTCGAGGCGGGGGATGGAGTCGAGCAGGCCGCGGGTGTAGGGGTGGGCCGGAGCCTTGTAGACGTCGTGCACGGGCGCCGTCTCCACGATCCGGCCCGCGTACATGACGGCGATCCGGTCGGCCACGTCCGCGACGACGCCGAGGTCGTGGGTGATGAGCACGAGCCCCATGTCGTACTCCCGGCGCAGCTCCGCGAGGAGGTCCATCACCTGGGCCTGCACGGTGACGTCCAGCGCGGTGGTGGGTTCGTCGGCGATGACGAGCGCGGGCTCCAGTGCGATCGCCATGGCGATCATGATCCGCTGGCGCATGCCGCCGGAGAACTGGTGCGGATAGTCCCGCACCCGCTGGGCGGCGCCCGGGATGCGCACCCGGTCCATCAGCTCGACGGCACGCTTGCGGGCGTCCCCCCGGGACGTCCCCCGGTGGACCGTGAACATCTCGCCGAGCTGGTCGCCGACGCTGAGCACGGGGTTGAGGGCGGAGAGCGCGTCCTGGAAGATCATCGCCATTCCGGCGCCCCTGGTCCGCCGCCGCTCCTCCTCCTTCATGGTCAGCAGGTCACGGCCCTGGAACAGGATGCGGCCGCCGGTGATCCGGCCGGGCGGCATGTCGAGGATGCCCATCACGGTCTGCGCGGTCACCGACTTCCCGGACCCGGACTCCCCGAGCACGGCGAGCGTCTCACCCGCCGCTACCTCGTACGACACCCCGTTGACGGCCTTGGCGACGCCGTCGCGGGTGCGGAACTCCACGTGCAGGTCGCGCACTTCGAGCAGCATGGCGCCGTCACCTCAGCTTCGGGTCGAGGGCGTCGCGCACCGCGTCGCCGAGCATGATGAAGGCCAGGACGGTGATGGCCAGCGCCCCGGACGGCCAGAGCAGGGCGTGCGGGGCGTTGCGGATGTAGGGGGAGGCGGCGGAGATGTCGATGCCCCAGGACACGCTCGGCGGCTTCAGGCCGACGCCGAGGTAGGACAGGGTTGCCTCCAGCGAGATGTAGGTGCCGAGCGCGATGGTGGCCACGACGATGACGGGGGCGACGGCGTTGGGCGCGATGTGCCGCAGCAGCAGCCGGGTGGGCGAGGCGCCGAGCGCGCGGGCGGCCTGCACGTAGTCGTTCTGCCGGGCGGTGATGACGGAGCCGCGGGCGATCCGGGAGATCTGCGGCCAGCCGAGCAGCACCATGAACCCGATGACCGGCCAGACGGTGTTGCTGGTGACCACCGACAGCAGTACCAGGCCGCCCAGGACGACCGGGATGGCGAAGAAGACGTCGGTGATCCGGGACAGCACGGCGTCCGGGGCCCCGCCGAAGAACCCCGCGAGACCGCCGAGCACCGACCCGAGCAGCGCCACCCCGAGCGTGGCGCACACGCCCACCGTGACCGACGTACGGGCGCCGTAGACGGTCCGCGTGTAGACGTCGCAGCCCTGGCCGTCGAAGCCGAAGGGGTGGCCGGGCGCCGAGCCGTCCTGGGCCTTGGCGAGGTCGCAGTCGAGGGGGTTGCCGGAGGTGATGGCCGAGGGCCAGATGGAGATGAAGACCAGGAAGAGGATGACGAGCGCGGAGAGCAGGAAGACCGGGTTGCGCCTCAGGTCCCGCCAGGCGTCGGACCACAGCGAACGCGGTCTGCCCTCGGGCCCGCCGCCCGCCGGTCCGCCCGGCACCCGTTCCAGCGTCGCGGCCTCACCGGCCGCGAGGTCCATGGTCCCGCCCATCCCGGTCCCGGCGATGGCCCCCCGCGGCTCGTACGAAGGCTCAGGCATAGCGAATCCTCGGGTCGAGTACCGCGTAGAGCAGGTCCACCAGCAGGTTGGCGACCAGGAAGACCAGGACCAGCACGGTGACGAAGCCGACCACCGTCTGCGTGTTCTGCCGGAGGATGCCCTGGTAGAGCTGGAAGCCGACGCCGTGGATGTTGAAGATCCGCTCGGTGACGATCGCCCCGCCCATCAGCGCCCCGATGTCGGTGCCGATGAAGGTGACGACGGGGATCAGCGAGGTCCGCAGCAGGTGCCGCACGATGACCCGCCGCCGGGGCAGCCCCTTGGCCACGGCGGTGCGGACGTAGTCCGAGCGCCGGTTCTCCGCGATGGAGGTACGGGTCAGCCGGGTGACGTAGGCGAGCGACACCGACGCCAGCACCAGTCCCGGCACGATCAGCTCGCCGAACGGCGCCTCCGGCGAGACCGACGGCTTGATCCATCCCCACTCCACGCCGAGCAGCAGCTGGAGCACCAGACCGGTGACGAAGGTCGGCACGGAGATCACCACGAGGGTGAGCAGCAGTACCCCGGTGTCGACGGGCCGGCCCCGGCTCAGTCCGGTGAGCACGCCGAGGCTGATGCCGACGACGAGTTCGAGGAGGACGGCCACGACGGTGAGCCGGACGGTGACGGGAAAGGAGGCCGCCATCAGCTCGGTGACGGGCTGTCCGTTGAAGGCGGTGCCGAAGTCGCCGGTGAAGACGTTGCCCATGTAGGTCGCGTACTGCTGCCAGAGCGGCTGGTCGAGCCCGAACTCGCTCCGGAGCTGGGCGGCGGTGGCCGCGTCGCACTGCCGCTCCCCGCACAGGCCCGCGATGGGGTCGCCCATCACATTGACCATCAGGAAGATCAGCAGGGTGGCTCCGGCGAACACCGGCACCATCTGGAGCAGCCGCCGGACGACGTAGCGTCCCATGCGCTCAGCTCACCTTGATCTCGTTGTACACCGGCACGCTGAACGGGTTGAGCCGGACGCCGGTGAGCCGCTGGGAGTAGCCGGCGTTGCCGTTCTGGTACCAGAGCGGGATGGCGGCCATGTTGTCCCGGACGACCTCCTCGGCCTGCTGGAAGGTGGCGACCGACTTGGCCGGGTCGGTCTCGGCGTTGGCCCGGTCCACCAGCTCGTCGAACTCGGAGTTGGACCACTGGCCGTCGTTGGAGGAGGCGCCGGTGAAGTAGAGGGGCTGGAGGAAGTTCTGGATGAGGGGGTAGTCCATCTGCCAGCCCGCCCGGAAGGGGCCGCTCATCTTGTGCTGCGCCATCTGGTTGCGGAAGTCGGCGAAGGTGCCGACCGGGTTGCCGACGCAGGCGTTGTCGTCGCCGAGGGCGTGGTTGATGGAGTTGCAGACCGCGTCGATCCACTCCCGGTGCGAGCCGGTGTCAGCGTTGTAGGTGAGCCGCAGGGAGCCGCCGGGGATGCCGCCGCCCTGCCGCACCAGCCGCCGGGCGGCCGCCGGGTCGTAGGTGCACGCGCGTCCGCACAGGCCCGCCTTGTAGCCGCCGTCGGTGCCGAGTACGGGCGAGGTCCAGTCGGTGGCGGGGGTACGGGTGTGCTCGAAGATCGTCTTGGTGATCTGGTCCCGGTTGATGGCCATGGAGAGTCCGGTGCGGACCCTCTCCGTGCCGGGCCGGTTCCAGCGCTCGTCGTAGTACGGGAAGGCGAGGGTCTGGAGGATGCCGGCCGGGGTGTTGATGTACCGCTCGCCCAGGTCGGTCCTGACGTTCTTGAGCTGGGCGGCCGGGATGTCGTCGGCGAGGTCGAGGTTGCCGGCCATCAGGTCGGTGTAGGCGGTGTTGCTGTCGGTGTAGACCTTGAGGATCACCCCGTCGTTGAGCGCCTTGTCCGCGCCGGGGTAGCCGTTCCACTTCCGCAGGGTCATCTGGGAGCCCCTGGTGTAGGACTCGACGGTGTACGGGCCGTTGCCGACCGGGGTCTTCAGCCAGGCGGCGTGGTCGGTGAAGAAGACGCGGGGCAGTGGGGCGAAGGCGGCGTAGCCGAGGGTGTCGGGGAAGCCGGAGAACTTCTGGTTGAGGGTGACGGTGAAGGTGCGGTCGTCGACCACTTCGAGCCCGGAGAGGGTGTCCGCGCGCTGGCTCCCCATCTCGGGGTGGACCTTGTCGTAGCCCTCGATGTAGCCGAAGAAGTACGCGTTCTTCTGCTTGTTCCTCAGGCTCGCGCCGTAGTTCCAGGCGTCGGTGAAGGAGCGGGCGGTGACCTTCTCTCCGTTGGAGAAGGTCCAGCCGTCCCTGAGCTTCACGGTGTAGTGCCGGGAGTCGGTGGTCTCGATCGACCGGGCCAGCATGTTCCGGGCCTCGCCGGTGCGCGGGTCGTACCGCTTCAGGCCCCGGAAGACCATGTCGAGCACCTTGCCGCCCTGCACCTCGTTGGTGTTGGACGGCTCCAGCGGGTTCTGCGGGTCGCCCCAGGAGGAGGTGAGCATCCCGCCGTCCGCCGCCCCGCTCGCCCCACCGCCGCAGCCGGTGGCCGCGAGCATCACCGCGGCGGCGCCGGCCAGCCATCGGGCGTGCGTGAATCCGCGCATGACCACCTCTGCCGTCGTTTTCCAGCACGCTGTTCCTGCTCCCAAATATCGGCGGGAACGCCACTCGGCGCATGCACACGGACCCGTATGCGGCGTTCCTCAACCCTTTCGGCGGATCCAGGACCGGCAGAAAGCGAAGTCTCCCCATCCGCACAACTGCGGCAACCTCAAGAAGTACTCAAATTCATTTACTGGAAGGCGAGTCGGGTCCACTATTTGACGCGTACCGAACAACCGGGCGACGACCAGCGCCCTTGGGTCTTCACGGGGAAGGCATTTCATGAGACGTGCCCTGAGCACAGTCCTGTCCACCGCGCTCCTGAGCGGCGGCGCGGTAGCGGTCTCCGCGTCGCCCGCCGCCGCGGGAGTCGTCTGCAGCAGCTCGCCGATCTACACGATCTCGGACAAGCACACGGTCTGGAAGTCGACCAACGTCCACAGCGACTGGGCGAGGGCGGGCGTGACCATCAGCTACGCGAAGAACAAGACCGGCAGCTGGACCGCGACGGGCACCGCCCAGCTGGGCACCGAGGCGGGGGTCATCTTCGCCAAGGCTTCGACCTCGTTCAGCGTCTCGGTCGGAAAGACCTGGTCCAAGTCCGACACGTGGACCTACTCCGCCACGGTCAAGAAGCAGCGTGGAAAGTCCAAGGGCCGCCTGATGATGAGCCACGAGGCCAAGGGGTTCAGCGTCACCAAGTACCGGCTGGTGCCCAACGGCCGGCAGCAGTGCGTGAAGAGCAAGGTCTGGAAGAAGACCGGCATCGTGGCGCCGGCCAAGCGCAACAACAACCTCTGGGGCATCCAGTACGGATGATCCTGATGCCGCGCTGTGCGCCCACCGGATCGCCCGGTGGGCGCACAGCCGTTCGCGCACCCTCTCACCAGGTGATCCATGCCGGTCGCGACCACTCGTCAGGCCCTCACCAGGACCGCTTCACCGGACTAGACCAATAGTCGGCGCCGCGTCGATGACGGCCCGTCTTTCCCCAGGCCACGACGGCTCTTCGGCCCGTTGACGCGTGCAGATCAGCGCTGATAGACAGGCTCATCCATCGCGGCCGCCACCCCCGTGGCGGCCCCGATCGCCAGTCCGACAGGCGCTGTTCGTACGAGTGATGACATGAGGTCACGAGCTATGAGCCCACACGACCAGCAAGGAGTGGAGCAGACGGCGCCGAGACGCCCGTGGTCCCCTGTCCGCCGGCTCGTAACCGCCGGGACGGCCGCCATGGCGCTCACCGCCGGCCTCACCACTCCGTTCGGCCCGGCGCCGCAGCGAGCGGAGGCCGCTCCCGCCGACAAGGTCCTCACCGTCGCCGTCGCACAGAGCGTGGACTCGCTCAGCCCCTTCCTGGCGGTCCGCCTGGTCAGCACCAGCCTCCTGCGGCTGACCTACGAGTACCTGACGGACTACGCCCCCGAGGACGCCCGACCGGTCCCCGGATTGGCCACGAGCTGGAAACCGTCCACCGACAAGCTCACCTGGACGTACACCATCCGCTCCGGCACGAAGTGGTCGGACGGGCACCGGGTGACCGCCGAGGACGCGGCGTGGACCTTCAACAAGCTCATGACGGACGAGGCGGCCGCCACGGCGAACGGCAGTTTCGTCACCAACTTCCGCGAGGTTTCCGCGCCGAGCCCCACCAAGCTGGTCATCGAGCTGAAGAAGCCGCAAGCCACGATGGCCGCACTGGACGTACCCATAGTGCCCAAGCACGTATGGGAGAAGGTCAAGGATTATTCCAAATTCAATAACGACAAGAGCTTCCCCGTCGTCGGCAACGGACCGTTCGTACTCGCCGACTACAAAGCCGACAGCTACGTACGGCTGAAGGCGAACAAAAGCTTCTGGCGGGGAGCGCCGAAGTTCGACGAACTGGTCTTCAAGTACTACAAGGACCAGGACGCGGCGGTGGCCGCGCTGCGCAAGGGCGAGGTGTCCTTCGTGGCGGGCTCACCCTCCCTCACCCCCGCCCAGGCGGCCTCCCTCAAGGGCGAGAAGAACATCCGGGTCAATGACGCCCCTGGCCGCCGCTTCTACGCACTGGCCGTCAATCCCGGCGCCCGGTCGAAGAGCGGGCAGAGGTTCGGCGACGGCGATCCGTCCCTGCTGGACGAGCGGGTGCGCCACGCCCTGTTCAGCGCGGTCGACCGCAAGACCATCGTCGAAAGAGTCTTCCAGGGGCACGCGGTCCAGGGCCAGGGCTACATACCGCCCCGCTTCTCGAGCTACTTCTGGAAGCCCGCCGCCGGCCAGGAACTCGCCTACGACCCCGCCGAGGCGGCCCGGCTCCTCGATCAGGCGGGGTACCGGGCCAACGGTGCCGGCAAGCGGCTGGGGAAGGACGGCAAGCCGCTCACCTACCGCGTCCTGTGCCATGCCACCGACCCCAACGACAAGGCGGTCGGGCAGTACCTCAAGGAGTGGTGGGGCAAGCTCGGCATCGGCATGACGCTCGACTGCCTGGACAACGTCACCGACCCCTGGCTCGCCGGGAAGTACGATCTCGCGTTCGACGGCTGGTCGGTCAACCCGGATCCGGACTACGTGCTGTCGATCCACACCTGCGGTGCGCTCCCCGCCACTCCCAAGGACACCGGCGCGACAGACAACTTCATCTGCGACAAGGGTTTCGACGGCCTGTACGCCAAGCAGCTCGCCGAGTACGACCCCGCACGGCGGGCGGCACTCGTGAAGCAGGCCGAGTCGCGGCTGTACGACCTGGGCTACATGAACGTCATGGCCTATCCGAACGCTGTCGAGGCCTACCGCACCGACCGGATCAAGTCGATCGAGACGATGCCCGAGGCGGCGGGCAACATCTACGGCCAGGACGGCTACTGGAGCTGGTGGTCGGCGGTCCCCGCACAGTCCGGCTCGTCGGAGGACCAGGACTCGACCGGTGTGATCGTCGGCGTGGTCGCCGGCGTCCTGGTCCTCGCGGGTGCCGGCTTCTTCCTCGCCCGGCGGCGCCGTACCACCGCCGACGACCGCGAGTAGCCCATGAACCGGACCATCCTGTCCGCCGGCCCGTGGGCGGCGCGTCATGACAGCTGACACCGAGCCGGCACCGGCCGGCACCGCGGTCCCGGTCACCACCGGTACCGCGGCCCTCAGGCCGAGGCCCCGCGCAGGGGCCGGCTATGCGCGGTACGGGGCCGGCAAGCTGGGTGGCGCGATCGTCTCCCTGCTCGCCGTCCTCGTCACCGGCTTCTTCCTCTTCCGCCTGATCCCCGGCGACCCGGTCAAGACCATGACCGGCGGCCGGCCCGTCTCGGCGGAACAACTCGCCTCCTACCGGCAACAGTTCGGCCTCGACCTACCGCTGTGGCAACAGTTCACGGACTACTGCGGCAAGGCACTCACCGGCGATCTCGGTACGTCCTACCAGTTCCGCACACCGGTCATCGACAAGATCACCGAAGCCCTGCCGAACACCCTGCTGCTGACGGGTACGGCCTTCGTGCTCTACACGGCGCTCGGGATGTACCTGGGTACGCGCTCGGCGTGGCGGCACGGCAGCCCGGGTGACCGGGTGAACACGGGCCTGGCCCTGACCCTGTACTCCCTCCCGTCCTTCTGGCTCGGCCTGCTGCTGATCATCGTGTTCTCCGTGGGACTGGGCCCCGTGCCAGGTCTGTTCCCCACCGGCGGCATGGAGGCCGGTGGCACGGACGGCTTCGCGCACGGTCTCGACGTCGCGCACCATCTCGTTCTTCCGGTGATCACGCTTGTCGCGGTCGAGTACGGCCAGACCCTGCTGGTCACCCGCTCCGCCCTGCTGGACGAGATGGGCAGCGACTACCTGACGACCGCACGCGCGAAGGGGCTGCGGGACGATCTGGTGCGCCGTCGGCACGCCGTGCCGAACGCACTGCTGCCGACCGTCACCCTCGTCTTCGTGAACCTCGGCCGGACCGTCGCCGGAGTGATCCTCGTCGAGACCGTGTTCTCCTGGCCGGGCCTCGGCGGACTGTTCTACCAGGCCCTGAGCGTCCCCGACCTGCCGCTGGTGCAGGGCCTGTTCCTCTTCTTCGCCTCGGCGGTCATCGTCATGAACACACTGGCCGATCTGGTCTACCCCTTGTTCGACCCCCGGGTGGGCCGATGAGCACCCCGGTCGCGCGGTCCGGCCCCAGGGCGCTCGCCCGGCAGCGGCGGTGGCGTTCCGCGAACCGGTTCTGGCGGCGGTACCGCGCCCATCGTGCCGGTGTCACCGGACTGGCCGCACTCGTCCTGCTCGCGGTGACCGCGCTGGCGGCGCCGCTGATCGTCGGGTCGGACGTCTCCAGCGTCACCGACGCCCCGGGCGCCCCGCTGGAGGCGCCCAGCGGCCACTTCCCTCTGGGCACCGACCGGTTCGGGCGGAACCTGCTGGCCCTGGTGATCTGGGGCGCGCGGGTGTCACTGCTCGTCGGGCTCCTCGCTGCCGTGCTGTCGGTGGCGATCGGCGCGGTGGTCGGCATCACCGCCGGTCACTTCCGTGGCGCGTACGCGACTGTGCTGATGCGTGTCACGGACTGGTTCCTGGTGATGCCGACCCTGGTACTCGCCATCGCGCTGGCCACCGTCATGTCCCGTTCCCTCGGGACGGTGATCCTCGCCATCGGCGTCACCTCCTGGCCGACGACCGCCCGGCTCGTGAGGGCCCAGACGCTGGCCGTGGAGTCACGCCCCTACATAGAGCGGGCCAAGGCGCTGGGGGGCGGCCACTGGCACGTCATGACCCGCCACGTGCTGCCCAACGTGATGCCCCTCGTCCTGGCGCAGACCACGCTGATGGTCTCGTCCTCCATCCTCTCCGAGGCGACCCTTGCGTTCCTCGGCCTCGGCGACCCCACCGTCGTCTCGTGGGGCGGGCTGCTCCAGGACGCGCGCGAGGCGGGCGCGGTGAGCGCGGGCGACTGGTGGTACCTGGTGCCACCCGGCGTGGCGATCGCCCTGGTCGCCCTCTCGTTCACGCTGTGCGGACGTGCCGTGGAATCCGTGCTCAACCCCAGGCTGGGGGCTTCCCATTGACCCTTCTCGACGTACGCGACCTCACGGTCACCTACCCCGGCGGAGCCGCCGCCGTACGCGGGGTCGACCTCTCGGTGGCGGCCGGCCAGAAGCTCGGAATCGCCGGTGAGTCGGGCTGCGGCAAGTCGACGCTGGCGCTCGCCGTGCTGCGGCTGCTACCCGTCGGGACACGGGTGAGCGGAGAGATCCTCCTCGACGGGGAGGACGTGCTGACGATGCGCTGGGGCCGGGTCCGCGCCGTCCGCTGGGCCGGAGCCTCGATCGTCTTTCAGGGCGCGATGCACGCTCTCAACCCCGTACAGCGTGTCGGAGAGCAGATCGCCGAGCCGGTCGTGCTGCACGGCCGGGCGACGGCCGCGGCGGCCGGGAAGAGGGCCGGCGAGCTCCTGGAACAGGTCGGGTTGCCGGCCGCGCGGGCATCGGCGTACCCGCATGAACTCTCGGGCGGACAGCGGCAACGCGTCATGATCGCCATGGCACTGGCATGCGACCCGCAGTTGGTCATCGCCGACGAGCCCACCACCGCACTGGACGTGATGGTTCAGGCGCAGATCCTGGGGCTGATCGAACGACTCGTCACCGACCAGGACGTCGCGCTGATGATGATCAGTCACGACCTGGCGGTACTCGCGGAAACCTGCGACCGGCTGGCGGTGATGTACGCCGGGCGGGTCGTGGAGGAGGGTCCGGCCCGCTCGGTGCACGAGGACGCCAGGCACCCCTACGCCAAGGCCCTGTCGACGGCGTTCCCGCGCATCGGGGACCCGGCCTCCCGCTTCGCCCCCCAGGGTCTGCCCGGCGACCCGCCCGACCCGTTCGCCCTGCCCGCCGGCTGCGCGTTCCACGCGCGCTGCGCCGTCGCGCTGGACGACTGCGCCACCCGGGATCAGCCGCTGCGCGCCCTGTCCCACGGGCGACGGGCCGCCTGCGTTCACGTGGCGGCGGCCGCCCCCGGCCAAGCGGCCGGGGCCGAGGACACGAGGAGCACCACATGACGACGCCCGCTCCGGCGCTGCTGAGCGCACGAGGACTGCACGTGTCCTTTCCCGGGCGCAACGGTGACCCGGTGGCGCGAGCGGTGGACGGGGTCGAGCTCGACATCCGCACCGGGGAGACGGTCGCGCTGGTCGGTGAGTCCGGGTGCGGCAAGACGACGCTGGCCCGGTCGCTGCTGGGTCTGGTCCGGCCGACTTCGGGCAGCATACGGTTCGACGGCAGACAGCTCGGCCATTCCTCCCGTGCCCTGAAGGCGTACCGGCGCCGGGTGCAGCTCGTGCTCCAGGACCCCAGCGGTTCGCTGAACCCGCGGCACACCGTCTACGACGCGGTGGCCGAGGGCCTGCGCATCCACGGCGGTACCGGCGACGAGGGGGCCGCGGTCGCCGCCGCTCTGTCCCGTGCGGGACTGCGACCACCCGAGCGCTTCTTCCTCCGGTACCCGCACGAGCTCTCCGGTGGGCAGCGCCAGCGCGTGGTGATCGCCGGGGCGCTCGTCCTGGAGCCCGAACTCCTGGTGGCCGACGAGCCGGTGGCCTCGCTGGACGCCTCGGTACGCGGTGAGATCCTGGCGCTGCTGCTGAGACTGCGCGACGAACTGGGGCTGGCCTCCCTGATCGTGACCCATGACCTCGGTCTGGCATGGAACATCGCCGACCGGGTGGCGGTGATGTACCTCGGCCGGATCGTGGAGACGGGCCCGGTCGAGGAGGTGCTGACCGCCCCCCGGCATCCGTACACCCAGGCACTGCTGTCCGTCCTGCCGGACGCCCCCGGCGACCCGGTGATCCTCACCGGCGAACCCCCGGACCCCTCCCGCATGCCCACCGGCTGCCGCTTCCGCGCACGCTGCCCGGTCCTGGCGAGCGGCGAGGCGGACCGGGCGGGGGTCGCGGACGCCTGCCGCGCCGAGGACCCGGCCGTCCTCGGCGCGGGCCCGGAACCCGAGGTGGCCTGCCACTGGGCCCGCTCCCGGGTGCCCGGCTGACGGCCGGCGGGGGGCGGTCGGGGGATCCGGCGAGGTGGCCGCGGGCGGTGTCGTGAAAAGACGGTTCCCGGCGCCTCGGGAGTGAGGGCGCCGGGAACCGGTCCGACCGTGGGAGGGATCAGACCGCGTGGACCACGTCCTTCTCCTCGGCGAAGTGGCAGGCGGACTCGTGGGCCGCCGGGCTGTCGGCGCCCTTGAAGCGCTCGGGGACGGCGAGCAGCGGCACCTCCTCGGCGCACTTGTCCTGGGCCTTCCAGCAGCGGGTGCGGAAGCGGCAGCCCGAGGGCGGGTTGGCCGGGGAGGGCACGTCACCGGTGAGGATGATCCGCTCGCGGTGCTCGCGGGCCTCCGGGTCCGGCACCGGGACCGCCGACAGCAGCGCCTGGGTGTAGGGGTGCGTCGGGTGGTCGTAGATCTGCTCGTCCGTGCCGATCTCGGCCATCTTGCCGAGGTACATCACGCCCACGCGGTCCGAGATGTGCCGGACGATCGACAGGTCGTGCGCGATGAAGATGTAGGAGAGGTTGAACTCGTCCTGCAGTCGCTCCATCAGGTTGATGACCTGGGCCTGCACCGAGACGTCCAGGGCGGACACCGGCTCGTCGCAGATGATGATCTCGGGGTTGAGCGCAAGGCCGCGGGCGATGCCGATGCGCTGGCGCTGACCGCCGGAGAACTGGTGCGGATAGCGGTTGATGTACTCGGGGTTGAGACCGACGACGTCCAGCAGTTCCTGCACCTTGCGGCGCCGGTCGCCCCTGGGGGCCACCTCGGGATGGATGTCGAAGGGCTCGCCGATGATGTCGCCCACCGTCATGCGGGGGTTGAGCGATGTGTACGGGTCCTGGAACACCATCTGGATGTTGCGGCGTACGGCCTTCAGGGCGCGCCCGGACAGCTTGGTGATGTCCTGGCCCTTGTAGAAGACCTCGCCCGCCGTGGCCCGCTCCAGGGTCATCAGGAGCTTGGCCACCGTCGACTTGCCGCAGCCGGACTCGCCCACGATGCCCAGGGTCTCGCCCTGGTACAGGTCGAAGGAGACGCCGTCGACGGCCTTGACCGCACCGACCTGGCGCTTGAAGAGGACGCCCTGGGTGAGCGGGAAGTGCTTCACCAGGTTGCGCACCTGCAGGATCGGCTCGCCGCGCTCCACGGGGGCCTCGATGGCGGCGACCGCCTCCTGCTCGGAGTGCGCGTCCACCACCTCGACCTCGGAGACGTTCGGCGTGGCGTCCTGCCGCTCGTCGTTCTTGCTGAGCTCAGCCATGGATCGTCTCCTTCCAGAAGTGGCACGCCGAGGCGCGGCCGACCACGTCACTGCCGTCCTGTTCGGTGACCGGCAGCAGGGCGGGGCTCTGCGTGCGGCAGATGTCCTGGGCCTTGGGGCAGCGCGGGTTGAAGGCGCAACCGCTGGGGATGTGCAGCAGGTTGGGCGGCAGGCCCTTGATCGCGTAGAGCTCCTGGCCCTTCTGGTCCAGACGCGGGATCGAGTCCAGCAGGCCCCGGGTGTACGGGTGCGCGGGGCGCTTGTACAGCTCGTGGATCGGGGCGGCCTCCACGATTCGGCCCGCGTACATCACCGCGATCTTGTCGGCGACGTCCGCGACGACACCGAGGTCGTGGGTGATCAGGATCAGACCCATGTTGTACTCGCGCTGCAGCTCCGCGAGCAGGTCCATGACCTGGGCCTGGACCGTCACGTCGAGAGCCGTGGTCGGCTCGTCGGCGATGATCAGGTCCGGCTCCAGGGCCAGCGCCATGGCGATCATGATGCGCTGGCGCATACCGCCCGAGAACTGGTGCGGGTAGTCGTTCACCCGGGACGCCGCGGCCGGGATCTTCACCCGGTCCATCAGCTCGATCGCCTTGGCCTTGGCGTCCTTCTTGGACAGGCCCCGGTGGACGCGGAACATCTCACCGAGCTGGTAGCCGACGGACAGCACCGGGTTCAGGGAGCTGAGCGCGTCCTGGAAGATCATGGCGATCCGGCGGCCCCGGATCTTGCGTCGCTCCTCGGCGGACATCTTCAGCATGTCCTGGCCGCGGAAGAGGATCTCGCCCCGCGGGATCCTCGCCGGCGGCATGTCGAGGATGCCCATGATCGCCTGCGCGGTCACGGACTTGCCGGAGCCGGACTCGCCGAGCACGGCGAGCGTCTCGCCCGCGCTCACGTTGTAGTTGACGCCGTTGACGGCCTTGGCCACCCCGTCCCGGGTGTGGAACTCGACGTGCAGGTCGCGTACTTCGAGTAGCGGTCCGGTGTGAGCCTCGCCTGAGGCGAAGCCGGATTCGGAATCTTCGATGATCGTCACGTACGCCTCCCTCAGCGCAGCTTCGGGTCGAGGGCGTCGCGGACCGCGTCGCCGAGCATGATGAACGCGAGCACGGTGAGGCTCAGCATGGCGCTGGGGAAGAACAGCACGTGCGGCGCGGTACGGATGACCGTCTGCGCGGACGAGATGTCGTTGCCCCAGGAGACCGTGCTGGGCGGGAGGCCGATGCCCAGGAACGACAGGGTCGCCTCCAGCGAGATGTAACCACCGAGCGCGATGGTGGAGACCACGATCACCGGAGCGACGGCGTTCGGCAGGATGTGCCGCAGCAGGATGCGGCCGGTGCCGGCGCCGAGCGCCCGCGCGGCCTGCACGAAGTCCTGCTGCTTGACGGTGATCACGGAGCCGCGCATGACGCGGGTGATCTGGGTCCAGCCGAGGAAGACCATCGCGGCCACCACGGTCCACACCGTGCGGTGGGTGAAGGCGTTCAGGACGACGATCGCGCCGAGCAGCAGCGGGATACCGAAGAACACGTCGGTGACCCGGGACAGCACCGCGTCGAACCAGCCGCCGTAGTAGCCGGCGAGCATGCCGACCACACTGCCGAGGATCGCGACACCGAGCGTGGTGAAGATGCCGACGATGATCGACGCACGGGCGCCGTACATCGTCCGCGAGTACACGCTGCGGCCCTGGCCGTCGTAGCCGAACCAGTCGGCCTGCCCGATGTGGCTCCAGTTGGGCCCGGTCAGGTAGTGGTGCACGAGGTCCGCGTGCTTCGGGTCGGTCGAGGTGAACACACCCGGGAAGGCGGCGATCGCGATCAGCAGGAGGATGAGTACTGCCGAGATGACGAAGAACGGGTTGCGGCGCAGGTCCCGCCACGCGTCGGACCAGAGGCTGCGCGGCCTGTCCTGCGAGGGGTTGGGGGCCGCCGTGCCGGCGACCGCTTCCTCCAGGGCCGTTTCGGTCGTGAGTGCCTCAGACATAGCGGATCCTCGGGTCCAGGACGGCGTAGAGCAGGTCGACGACGAGGCTGGAGACCAGGTAGACGATCACAAGGACGGTCACGATGCCGACGACCGTCGTGTTGTCGGACTGGTTGATGGACCGGTACAGCGTGTTGCCGATGCCGTGGACGTTGAAGATGCCCTCGGTGACGATGGCGCCACCCATCAGGGCGCCCAGGTCGGTGCCGAGGAACGTGACCACGGGAATCAGCGAGTTGCGCAGCAGGTGGACGCCGATGACACGGCGGCGCGGCAGGCCCTTGGCCACGGCCGTGCGCACGTAGTCGGCCCGGAGGTTCTCTGCGATGGAGGTCCGGCTGAGCCGGGCCACGTACGCGAAGGACAGGGAGCCCAGGATGATGCCGGGCAGGATCAACTGGGTGATGTCGTTGGAGTCCTGCACCGTCGGGGTCACCCAGCCGAGCTGGTTGCCGAAGACCGTCTGGGCGATGAAGCCGAGCACGAAGATCGGGATGGAGACCAGCAGCAGCGTGATCACCAGCACGAGCTTGTCGTAGATTTTGCCGCGGTTGAGGCCGGACACCAGGCCCAGGACCAGTCCGACCACGATCTCGATGGTGAAGGCGACCAGCGCGAGCCGGATCGTCACCGGGAAGACCTCGGACATGACGTCGACGACCTTGCGCCCCGTCACGAAGCTGGTGCCGAAGTCTCCCTTGAAAACATTGCTGATGTAGTGCCAGTACTGCTCGAGAACCGGCCTGTCGAGCCAGTACTCGTGCTTCAGGCGCGCCATCGCCTGGGGATCGGCAGGTCTGTCGCCCCACAGCGCCCGGACGGGGTCACCGGGCAGGGAGTAGACCATCAAAAAGATGAGCAGAGTGGTCCCGACGAACACCGGGATCATCTGGAGCAGTCGCCGCGCGACATAGCGCCCCATCGAGCCTCCATTGTCAGCCGCTCTGGTGGCCGCCCCTGCCGCGCTCTCCTGGTGGGGGGTGGTGCGGGGCGGCCACCGGTTGCGAACGGTGGGGCGCCCGCGGCCTGCGCGGGCGCCTCAGTGAATCGACCGTTGCGGCCTTTACTTCTTGTAGACCTCGACGTCCGCGAAGACCGGCTTGCCGAAGGTGTCGTAGCTGACGTTCGTGACGTTCTTCGAGTAACCCGCGTTCGTCTTGTAGTACCACAGCGGGATGGCGGGCATGTCCTTGTACAGGGCCGCCTCGGCGTCCTGGTACAGCTTCACCGACTCGTCAAGCGAGGAAGCCTTGTCCGCCTTGGCCGCCAGCTTGTCGAACTCCTTGTTGGAGTAGCCGCCCTCGTTGCCCGCGGCGGTGCTGCCGTACAGGTCCTTGAGGAAGTTGGCGTTCAGCGGGTAGTCCTGCACCCAGCCGGAGCGGTAGAGGCTCTGGACCTTCTTCTTGGTGCGGACGTCCAGGGCCGTCTTGAAGTCGGCCTTCGAGTCGCCCTCGCACTTGACGCCGGTGTTCTGGGTGATGTTGGCGCACACGGCCGTCACCCATTCCTTGTGGCCGCCGTCGGCGTTGTACAGGATCGAGATGGTCGCGTTGGCGCCACCCGCCTCCTGGATCAGCTGCTTGGCCTTCTTCGGGTTGTACGTGCAGGCCTCGCCACAGGCGTTGGCCTTGTAACCCTCGACGGCCGGCGGGACGAAGCCCGTGGCGGGCTCACGCGAGCCGGCCAGCACCGTCTTGGTGATGGTGCTGCGGTCGACGGCCATGGACAGGCCCTCGATGAACTTCGCGCGGTCCTTGAGCTTCTTGATCGTCGGCGCGTACTCGGCGACGGAGACGGTCTGGATCGCGTTCTGCGGGGCGTCGACCGCGCGGTCGCCCAGGTCCTGGTGGTACTTGGACATCGCGCTCGGCGCGACCTGGTCCAGCACGTCCAGGTTGTCGGAGACGGCGTCCTGGTAGGCGGCCTCAGAGGTCGTGTAGAACTTGAAGTCGATGCCGCCGTTCTTGGGCTTGGGGCCCGCGTAGTCGGCGTACGTGTTCACCAGGAAGTCCTGGTTGTGGTTCCACTTGACGAACTTGTACGCGCCGTTGCCGACAGGCTCCTGGCCGTACTTCTTGGGGTTCGTGTAGAAGACCTTGGGCAGCGGGTAGAAGGCGCTGTAGCCCAGCTTGTAGGTCCAGTACGGAACGGGGGAGGCCAGCGCGACCTTGATGGTCGAGTCGTCCGGGGTGGTCAGACCGGACATCTTGTCGGTCTTCGGGTCGCCCTTGTCCGGGTGGACGTCGGCGTAGCCCTTGATGTCCGAGAACCAGGAGGCGTTCTGCTGTGCGTTCTTCGAGTTGGCGCCCCAGTTCCAGGCGTCCACGAAGGAGTGCGAGGTGACCTTCTCACCGTTGTGGAAGGTCCAGCCCTGCTTGAGCTTGATCGTGTAGTGGCTGGCGTCGTCCTGCTTGATGGACTCGGCGACCAGGTTCTCCAGCTTGCCCGACTTCGGGTTGTAGTCGACCAGGCCACTGAAGAGGGCGTCGGTGATACGGCCACCGCCGGTCTCCATGACGTTCGCCGGCTGGATGGGGTGCTGGGGCTCGTTGCTCTGGTAGCTGAACACGCCCTTCGCGTTCACCGCGCGCGAGCCGCCATCGCCCGAGCCGTCGTCCCCGCCGCCGCCACAGGCCGTCGCACCCAGCGCCACAATCGCCGCTATCGCAACCCACTTGGCGCTCTTGGCACCACGCATGGGGCTCCTCCTCATGAGTCCATTGGTTCACCGCATGGAGGGACACTGGACGCACCACCGTCACCGGTGCCTGAAATGCTCAAGTGCCCCCGCGCTCGTGAGCCCGGCGCCCTCAACAACAGCGCGTGACCCGAGCTATCTACGCGCCTAACTATCTGCCATGCGGGCCGGAGCGAACCACACTTTCGAGGTCTCGGTTCGATCACACCTGCCGTCTACTTCTCCCAAAATCCGGACAAACGCATGGGTGAAAGATCCCTGCGAAACGGACTTGTTACACAACTATCGGATGCAGTTGTCCGAATAGCGGACACAGGGAGAGAAAACCGGTTGCGCTGGAAGGAGCGCCGGAGTCGCCCGAGGACTCACCGATTCCGGCCACTTTAACCACGCGCGGGAGGCCGCCGTAACCCGGAGTGAACCTGATCCGCGTTCATAGGGAAAACCCTGCATGGCCCTGGTGGTGCGACGGGGAAGAGGAAGGGTCCGCCCGGCAGGTGCCGGGCGGACCCTTCTCACTCACTTCGGCTGCGGACAGCCCCCGCGTCAGCCGTGCTTGGCGCGGCTCGCGGTGCGACCGCGCTCCTTCTGGTCGAGGACGACCTTGCGGATGCGGACCGCCTCCGGGGTCACCTCGACGCACTCGTCGTCGCGGCAGAACTCGAGCGACTGCTCCAGGGAGAGCTTGCGCGGCGGAACGATCGCCTCGAACGAGTCGGCCGAGGCCGACCGCATGTTCGTGAGCTTCTTCTCCTTGGTGATGTTGACGTCCATGTCGTCGGAGCGCGAGTTCTCGCCGACGATCATGCCCTCGTACACCTCGGTGCCCGGCTCGGTGAAGAGCACGCCGCGCTCCTGGAGGTTCGTCATCGCGAACGCGGTGACGGAGCCGGCGCGGTCGGCGACGAGCGAGCCGTTGTTACGGGTCGTCAGGGTGCCGAACCACGGCTCGTGGCCCTCGTGGATGGAGTGGGCGATGCCCGTACCGCGGGTGTTGGTCAGGAACTCGGTACGGAAGCCGATGAGGCCGCGGGACGGGACGACGAACTCCAGGCGGACCCAGCCGGAGCCGTGGTTGGACATGTTGTCCATCCGGCCCTTGCGGACGCCCATGAGCTGCGTGACCGCGCCCATGTGCTCCTCGGGGACGTCGATCGTCATGCGCTCGACCGGCTCGTGCACCTTGCCGTCGATCATCTGGGTGACGACCTGGGGCTTGCCGATGGTCAGCTCGAAGCCCTCACGGCGCATCTGCTCGACCAGGATGGCGAGCGCCAGCTCACCGCGGCCCTGGACCTCCCAGGCGTCCGGGCGCTCGGTGTCGAGCACGCGGAGGGAGACGTTACCGATCAGCTCGCGGTCGAGGCGGTCCTTGACCTGGCGGGCGGTGACCTTGCGGTCCTTGACGGCGGACTTGGCGTCCGCGCCCTTGCCGGTGCCGCCGCGGCCGACCAGCGGCGAGGTGTTGGTACCGATGACCATGGAGATCGCGGGCTCGTCCACCGTGATCAGGGGGAGCGCGACAGGGTTCTCCGGGTCGGCGAGGGTCTCACCGATCATGATGTCCGGGATACCGGCCACGGCGCAGATGTCACCGGGGCCCGCCACCTCGGCCGGCTTGCGGGTGAGCGCCTCGGTCATCATCAGCTCGGAGATGCGCACGTTGGAGACCGTGCCGTCGCGCTTGATCCACGCGACGGTCTGGCCCTTGCGCAGCTCGCCCTGCTCGACGCGGAGCAGCGCGATACGGCCGAGGAAGTTGTCCGCGTCGAGGTTGGTGACGTGGGCCTGGAGCGGCGCGTCCTCCTCGTACGTGGGGGCCGGGATGTGCTCCAGGATGGTGGAGAAGAACGGCTCCAGGCTGGTGGAGTCCGCCGGGACCGTGCCGTTCTCCGGCTTGGTCAGCGAGGCGATGCCGTCGCGGCCGCAGGCGTAGACGATCGGGAACTCGATCTGCTCCTCGTCCGCGTCGAGGTCGAGGAAGAGGTCGTAGGTCTCGTTGACGACCTCGTCGATGCGCGAGTCGGGGCGGTCCGTCTTGTTGATGCACAGGATGACGGGAAGCCGCTGCTGGAGCGCCTTGCGCAGCACGAAGCGGGTCTGCGGCAGCGGGCCCTCGGAGGCGTCGACGAGGAGGACGACGCCGTCCACCATCGACAGACCGCGCTCGACCTCGCCACCGAAGTCGGCGTGGCCGGGGGTGTCGATGATGTTGATGGTGATCGGCTCGCCGCCGTCCTTGGGGTGGTACTTCACCGCCGTGTTCTTGGCGAGGATCGTGATGCCCTTCTCACGCTCCAGGTCATTGGAGTCCATGACCCGGTCGTCGACGGAGTCGAGCTGGTGAGCGGCGAACGCGCCGGCCTGCTTCAGCATGCCGTCGACGATGGTGGTCTTGCCATGGTCGACGTGGGCGACGATGGCGACGTTACGGATGTCGTGGCGCGTGGCCATATTGCGGCGTACTCCCGGAGTGTGCGGACTGCCCTGCGCGGGATTCTCTTGCGCGGGACCTGCCGGGCTGGACACGCCACGGCCTCACCCCATGGTACGTGGCCCTGCGGGGGGCGGCCTCCGCAGGGCCACGGGGCCCGGTTTCCGGGTGGAACGGGCGGTGGGAGCGGGGTTCAGCTCCCGGTCGGGCTGGGCGAGACCTTCGCGCCCTTCTTCAGGAAGCCCATGTCCTCGTAGACCGGCGCCTGGAAGCCGAAGGCACCCATGTTGACCAGGGTCTTCCGTACGCCCACGAGCTGGGGGCGCTGGTAGAGGGGGATGGAGGCGGCCGCCGCCCAGATGCGGGTGTCGGCCTTGCGGATGAGGTCGCGGGACTCGTCCTCGTCCAGCGTGGAGGCGGCCTGGTCGAAGAGCTGGTCCACCTGGTCGGTGCCGACGCGGGTGTAGTTCTGCTCGACGTTCACCGAGCCGTCGGCGGCGGGCGCGGGCTTGGCGAAGATCGGGCGCGCGTCGGTGGCCGGGAAGGCGGAGGCGGGCCAGGAGTACAGGGCGAGGTCGAAGTCGCCGGCCGCGATGTGGTCCTTGAAGTAGCTCTCGTCGGGGACCTTGATGAGCGTGGTGCGGATGCCGACCTTCTCCAGCATCGCGGAGATCCGCCCGGCGACGGTGTTCAGGGTCTCCGAGCCCGCGCCGGTGGGGAGGACGAAGCGGAGGTTGAGCGCCTGGCCGTCCTTGGCGAGCGGTCCGTTCACCGCGCCCGCCGGGGCCGCGGTGCCCTTGGGGGCGTAGGCACCGGGGGCACCGCCCTGGCCGGTGTACTGCTTGCCGTCCTGAGCGAGGTGACGGCCGCTGCCGTCGCCGTGCTCGTTCTTGCCGTCGGTGTTGTCGTCGTCCTCGCCGACGATGTACTCGCCGTCCTTGCCGCCCTCGGACCGGTCCTCGTCGTCCTTGGTGCCGCGCTCGGGTCCGGCGGCCTTCTCGGCCTTCTTCTGCGCCTTGACCGGGCCGCCCGGCACCCAGCCCGCCTCCGAGAGCAGGGCCTGCGCCTCCTTGGTGTCCTGGCCGCCCAGGGCGTTGCTGTTGTCGGCGTAGGCGGGCTGGCCCGCCAGCGCCAGGTGGCTGCCGACCGGCTCGGCGGGCAGGCCGAGCGGGGTCAGCACCAGCCTGGCCAGCTCCTTGCGGTCCAGTGCGCGGGCCACGGCCCGGCGTACCCGCTCGTCCGCGAGCAGGCCCCCGGCGCCGTTCAGGGCGAGCTGGGTGTAGGCGGGCTCCAGGGACTTGCGCACCTCGTAGGAGCGGAGCCCATCCTGCTCCTCCAGGTACCGGGTGATGGCCTTGCGCAGCTTCTGCCTGCCCGCGTGCTCGACCTTCTCCGTATCCAGACCGTGGGCGAGCGCCCAGGAGCGGAGCTTCTTGGCGGAGGTCCTGCCGCCGCCCGCGAGCGGGCTCCCGGTCCCGCTGCCACCGGCGGCACCGCCGATCCGCCCGGCCGTGGCGGCGTCCACGTCGGCGACGTCGACCTTGCCGTCCGCCAGCGCGGTGGCCCGCTCGTCCCGCGGGACGGTGTGCAGCACGATCTGGTCGAGCTTGGCGGGCTGTCCCCACCAGCGCGGGTTGCGGGAGAGGACGACGTCCTTGCCGGCGGTGTCGACCTTGTCCACCCGGAAGGGGCCCGCGGTGGTCTTCAGCTTGCGCCGGGCACCGTCGTTGAAGGCGTCCGGGGTGCCCATGACGTCCTTCGGGTACAGCGGGGAGAACAGCGACTTCCAGTCGGCGTAAGGGCGGGAGAAGGTGACCCGGACCTGGAGGTCGCTGGCGCCGCGCTCGATCTTGGAGATGCGGTCGTACCCGGCGTTGCGGGCGGTCCAGTAGGCGCTGTCCTTGCCGGACAGGGCGCGCCACTGGGCGAGGAAGTCGGCGGCGCCGATCTCGCGGCCGTCGCTCCACACGGCCTGCTGGTTCAGCTTGTACAACACGACCTGGCGCGGCTCGGTCTCGATGACCTTGGCGGACTCCAGATAGGCGGGGTTCACCGCCGGGCGGCCGCCCGCGTCGAGCTGGAACATCGAGGGGAGGGTGGCCTGGGCGACTCGGGTGGTGCCCGCGTCGGCGTCGGCCTGATAGGCGTTGAGCGTCTCCGGCAGCGCGTCCACGGCCCACTTCACGGTACCGCCCTCGGCGACCTTGTCGCGGGTGACGTGGGCGATGTCCGGTCCGGCCGGCGGGCGGCCGGCCTTCTCGTCCGAGCCGCATCCGGCGAGGAGGGGCACCGCGAGGGCGCCCGCGGTGAGGAAGGCGGTCGCGCGCAGGACCGCGCGTGAGCCGACGCCGTCGTGGGACATCTCTGCTACCTCCGGAAAGCCGCGGGCGTTTTGATCACTTTTGGCGGTATATGGAGCTGATCAGATCTATGCACCCACTGAAGGCGACCGTGCCGGGGGAAACGGAGCGACACGACCGCGCCGCGCGGCAAGCCCACCCGTGCGGCGCAACACCCTCCGCTCGCGGGGCCGCGAACCCGCCCATACGCTCCCAAAGTGACGTCCTCCCAGGTCCGGGGCCGCCCCCGGCACGCCCCGGCGCACATACGCGTGCGGGTCGCGCACGCGCTGGTCGGCGCGGTCGCCGGGGCGGGCTGGCTGGCCGTCCCGGTGCTCGCGGCGCAGGAACCGGCGACCGCGTCCCCTCCCCGCAGGGCACCGGCCGCTCCCGCCGCCCCTCGGGACGACGAGTCCTCCGCCACCGACCTGATCCTCCCGGTCGCCGTGCTCGGCACCGCCGGAGTCGTCGCCGCGTACGGCTACGTGCGCCGGGGCCGCCGCGCGTCCGGCGTACACCCGTCGGCCCCGGCCGCCCCCGCCCCGGCCGAGTCCGACCGCCGGGCCCGCGAGGCCCTGGTCCGGGCCGACGACAGCGTCCGGGCGAGCGAGGAGGAACTGCCCTTCGCGGCCGCGCTCGCGGACGAGCGGGCTCTCGCCCCCTTCCGGCAAGCGATCCACGCCGCCCGGACCGAACTCTCCGCCGCCTTCGCCCTGTGGCACCGCTACGAGGAGGGCGAACCCCGCGACCCCGGTGACCGCCGGCAGGCCCTGGCGGGCGTCGTCGGCCGGTGCGCGGAGGCGGGGCGGGTGCTGGACGCGCGGGCCGGGGAGCTGGACCGGCTGCGCCGGGCGGAGGTGGGCCCGGCGCTGGAGGTGGCCGAGGGCGCGTTCCGCCGGCTGGCCCCACGTGCGGCGGGCGCGCGGGCCACGGCCTCGGAACTGGGCGAGCGGTACGGCCCCGCGGTCGGTGCGCGGGCCGCCCGGTGCGCCGAAGAGGCGATGGACCGGCTGGTGTTCGCCACCGCCCGGCTCAACGAGGCACGCCGGGCAGCCGACTCGGGCGAGGAGATGCGGGTTCTGCGTCAACTCCGTGCGGCGGAGGGATCGGTGGCGCAGGCGGGGATTCTGGTGGCGGGGACGGACCGCACGGCCCGGTGGCTGCGGGAGGCGGCGGCACTGGTACCGGCCGCGCTGACCGGGGCGGAGGCGGTACTGGCGCGGGCGCGGGCGACGGGCACACCGGTGCCGTCGGGGGCCGACGGCACCCTGGCCGCCGTACGCACGGAGCTGACGGCGGGCCCGTACGACCCGCTGGACGCGCTGCGGCGCGTCACCCGCGCCCTGGTCCGGCTGCCGGGGTCCCGGTCGGGAGTGCTGGACACCGCGGCCTGTCTGGTGGCGCGGGCGGCCGTCGGCGAGGCGGAGGACTTCGTCGCGGTGCACCGGGGCGCGGTCGGCGCCGGCCCCCGCTCCCTGCTCACGGCGGCCGTGGGCACCCTCGCCGCGCCCCACCCCGTCGAGGCGGCCGTCCTGGCCCGCCGGGCCCTGGAACTGGCCGACCGGGACGTCCGCACGCACGGCGGGCCGGAGTCCGGCGCCGAGGGAACCGCCGGGGCGGTCCTCGGCGGGGTGCTCCTCGGCGAGGGACCGGACGGCGGGCCGCCGGTGTCCTTCGGCGGCCCGGAGACCCGCGGCCGCCTCGGCCCCCGAACGCACTGAGCGGCGCCGTCGTGGACGCGGTGCGGGCCGGCCCCTCAGAACAGGCTGAGCAGCGCCTCCGCCGGGTCGGTCAGGGGGCTGTCGCCACCGGGGAGCGGCAGCTCGAACCACACCGTCTTGCCGCGCGGGGTGCGCCGGGAGCCCCAGGCCGCGCTGAGGAGGCCGACCAGTTGCAGGCCGCGCCCGCCCTCGTCGGTGTCACGGGCCCGCCGCCTGCGGGGCTGGACCAGACCGCCGTCCCAGACCTCGCAGACCAGGGTGCGGTCCAGCAGCAGCCGGAGCCGGATCTCGCCCTCGCCGTACCGCAGGGCGTTCGTCACCAGCTCGCTGACCAGGAGTTCCGTGGTGTCGACCAGGGGTTCCAGGTCCCAGCTCAGCAGCTGGGACCGCGCGTACTCCCTGGCCCGGCCCACGCTGCGCGGCTCGCGGGGCAGGGTCCAGTCTCCGACCGACTCGGTGGGCAGACCCTGGACGCGGGCCATGAGCAACGCGATGTCGTCCTCGCCGTGCCGGGTGTCGAGGCTGTTCAGGACGTGGTCGCAGACGTCCTCCAACGGGCGGGAGGGGTCGGTGAGCGCCTGCACGAACGCCTGGAGCCCCTCGTCCAGCGGATGGTCGCGGGACTCGACCAGACCGTCGGTGTAGAGGGCGAGCAGGGCGCCCTCGGGCAGCTCGACCTCCACCTCCTCGAACGGCTCGCCGCCCACGCCCAGCGGCATCCCGGGCGGCACGTCGAGCATCAGCGCGGCCTCGCCGGGCTCCACCAGCACCGGCGGCAGATGGCCGGCGTTGGCGAAGGTGCAGCGCCGGGTGACGGAGTCGTAGACCGCGTACACGCAGGTGGCCAGGTACACCTCGGACAGGTCGGCGTCGCGCGGCTGGCGGGCCGCGCGGGTGGCCTGCTGGACCCCGCCGGGGGTGCCGAGGCCGCGGGCGATCTCGTCCAGCGCGGAGAGCACCTCGGCCGGTTCGAGGTCGAGCAGGGCCAGGGTGCGCACCGCCGTACGGAGCTCACCCATCGCCACGGCCGCGCGCAGGCCGCGGCCCATCACGTCGCCGACCACCAACGCCGTGCGGTGGCCGGGGAGTTCGATGACGTCGAACCAGTCGCCGCCGACCTCGGTCGCCGCGTTGCCGGGCAGGTAGCGGCAGGCGATGTCCAGGCCGGACGCCTCGGGGTCGCCGGGCGGGAGCAGGGACCGCTGGAGTATGAGCGCGCGTTCGTGCTCGCGGCGGTAGAGCCGGGCGTTGTCGATGCAGACGGCGGCGCGCGCGGCCAGCTCGACCGCGAGGTCGCGGTCGCGGTCCCCGAACGGTTCGCTGCCCTTGGTGCGGGCGAACTGCACGATGCCCACCACGGTGTCGTGCGCGACCATCGGCACGGCGAGCGTGGACTGCACCAGGCCGCCCTCCTCGGCGGGCACCCGCTGCGGCCGGGCGGTGCGCAGGGCGTCCGCGCACGGGGAGTTGAACGGGAAGCGGTGCACCGCGCCCAGCTCCACCCGCTCCGCCGAACCGCCGAAGGGCGCGTCGGAGACGGCGCTGGCGAAGGCCACCCGGCGCAGTTCCGCGCTGCCGTCGGCCAGCTTGGGCGGGGCCTCGTCGCCGGTCAGCAGGGCCTGGTAGAGGTCGACGGTGGCCAGGTCGCAGAAGCCGGGGACGACCACGTCGAGCAGTTCGCGGGCGGTCGTCTCCAGGTCGAGCGAGTTCCCTATGCGGGCACCCGCCTCGTTGAGCAGGGCGAGGTTGCGCCGCGCGGAGGCGGCCTCACGGGCGGCCTCGCGCCGGGCGGTGATGTCGGTGCCGAGCCAGGCCACACCGATGGGGCGCCCGCTGCCGCTGTGCACGCGGTAGAGGTTGATGGACCAGTGCCGGCGCTCGTCGGAGTCCGGTACGAAGCCGGTGACGTGCATGTCGGTGATGGAATCGCCGGACTCCAGCACCCTGCGCATGGTGGCCGCGACCCGGTCGGCCTCGCCGCGCGGGAGATAGTCGTGCACGCCCTTGCCCCGGTGGTCGTCCGGGGTGCCACCGAAGATCGACGCGAACCTTGTGTTGGCCCGGCGCACCCGGAGATCGGTGTCGATCAGCAGGAACCCGAAGGGAGATTGGCCGAATATCGCCTGCGAGGCGGCGAGGTCGGTCTCGATGCTGCGCAGGGTCCGCACGTCCACCACGATGCACACGGCGGCCTTGTCGCCCTCGGCGGTACGGGTGGGCATGACGTAGACCTCCGCCATGCCCTCCTCGCCGCGCGAGCCGTCCTCGCCGGCCGGCATGCGGAAGGGGACCACGCCGGTCCACTCCCGCCCGTCCAGGATCTCGGCCATCTTCCGCTCGCCACGACTGCGCAGGTCGGGGTCGACGAACGCCTCGATCGGGTCCAGCCCCACGGCACGGCGGGCGGGGACGCCGAAGAGCTGTTCGGCGCGCAGGCTCCACTGCTCGACCAGCCCGCCGGGACTGAGGGAGAAGGACGCGACCTTTATGTAGTCGTACATCGAGCCGGGCGGACTGCTCTGCCACATGTCAGCGGGGGCCGCCTCCTGGGCGGCCCGGCTCCTCGCGCCGTCCGACGGGTCCTCGGACTCCGTGGCCTTCGCTGGTATCTCGCTCACGCGAACCGTCCCCTCCAGCTCACCGCGTCCGGCACCGGTCACCGGGGGCGGCTGCCCGCAGTATCCAGCACTACGGCGCCGCACGACACGGTGTTCACGATCACAGCTCGGTACGGATGCCTTCCGGACCGCGCCGCGACAACACTTCCAGTCTTCTAACCAGCGAACACGGCCTCGAACCACGCGCCCGGCAACGCGCTCGCGCACCGGGGTGCGAGCCGACCCACGCGGGGGCGCGCGCACCCCCTCCTTACCCCCGGCCTGTCCAGCCGTGCCCCCGATGCTCCCGCCCGCGCTCCGGGTCGTGACGGGCGGGCGGGCATCATTCGGGGATCGCCAGTTCGAACCAGACGGTCTTGCCGCTCCCGCCCGGCCGGGTACCCCAGCGGGCGGACGAGGACGCGACGAGCGCCACCCCCCGGCCGCTCTCGTCCTCGGGCCGGGCGATCCGCTCGCGCGGGGGGTCCGGCACCTGGTCGGAGATCTCCACCCGCAGCACCCCGCCGAGCCCGACCGGGCGCACCAGGCGCAGCCCGATCGGGCCGTCCGCGTGCCGCAGGGAGTTGGTCACCAGCTCGCTGACCAGCAACACCGTCAGGTCGGCGAGGGAGTCCAGATGCCAGCGCCCCAACTGGTCCCGGACAGCGGCACGGGCTGTGCGCACCGCGCCGGGCTCCGGGGGGAACGTCCGCTCGACGCAGTCGCCCTCGGTGTCGAACACGCCGATCACTTCCCACGTGAGCGGACCCACCCATGTCCGATTTCATGGGGTTACTGGCCACATACCCGGTATGCGGTGCGCAGTACCGTGCGGGCCGGGACACCGTGGCGCGAACGACGTGCGGCTTCCGGGAGCCGGCCGGACCACTCCCGGTACACCCGGGCGGGGAGTACGGCGGCGCGGCGGGTCGGGGCCGGCCCTGCTCCGGCTCCGCACGCCGGGCCGCGCACCCCGCACCCCGGTCAGCGCGCCTGCGCGCCGAGGCGTGCGGCGATCTCGCGCACCGCCGGGACGTCCTGGTCGAGCCAGGGCACGTCCCAGAGGTGGCCGGGGGTGAGCCAGCGCAGTTCGTCGTGGTCCTGGAGGGCCTCGGGTCCGGGTGAGCCCGGACGGAGCCGGGCGGTCCAGACCCACAGCACGTAAGGAGTCCTCAGGGGCCACTCCCCCGGTACGCGTTCGACCGCCTCGGCGTCGACGCCCAGCTCCTCGCGCAGTTCGCGCACGAGGGCTTCTTCGGGTCGCTCGCCGGGCTCGACCTTGCCGCCGGGCAGCTCCCAGCGTCCGGCCAGCTCCGGGGGCGCGCTGCGCCGCGCGGCGAGCAGCCGGTCCCCGTCGAGCAGGGCGGCTCCCACCACCACGATCCGTTCGGTCATGGTCCGGAGCCTACGGGAGCACGCCCGTGGTCAGTTGCGCGTGCTCTCGCCGTGCTGACTCACGCGCTCCACGGAGTAGAGCTGCCTGTGCCCGCGGCCGTCGAGACTGTCGGCGATCTTCTGGGCCTCGGCCCGCGTCGCGTACCGGCCGACCCGGTAGCGATTGCCGTTGTCGTCCTGACGTATGACGAGCCAGGGCAGAACGACCGCACCCTCGTTCATCGCCCCCATCGCTTCCCCTCCCGTAGCCCTAAGCACCCGCCCCACCCGCTTTCCGCTCCGGGGCTCCAAGGTGTCCCGCCCGAGGAAACCGCAGTACGCATATGCCCGAGCGTACGCCCAACCTTCACACAGCGGATACGGCTTTTCACGAAGAGGTACGCAACCGGCCAGAACGTACGGGGGCGCACGGAATCGAACGCGCCGCGTCCCGAGGAGCGCGCCCGGGACGGCCTCGACCGCCGTCCACCAGGGACGACGGTCGGCCGGCCGGCCGGACGGCGACAGGGGGCGCGGGAATCGCACGCCGGAGCACGCCCCGGGGGAGCGCGTCCCGTGTGCGCTACCTCATGAGGCTCCGCTACCGCACGGACAGGTGGTACGCGACCTGATAGCGGTCGGCCGGGATGACGACGTCGGCCGTCTCGACCGGGCGGCCCGAGGCGTAGTAGGTGCGCTGGATGACGAGGACGACATGGCCGGGAACGCCGCCGAGCAGGAGGAGCTCCTCCGCGAGGCCGGGACGGGCCCCGACCTCCTCGGTGACGTTGTCCACGATGACGTCGATGGCGCGCATCCGCTCGACCACGCCCATCCCGCCCAGGGGACCCTCCTCGGGCAGCATGACCGGGGTGCGGCCGGTCACGGCGAGCGGCTCCCAGGAGGTGGAGATCATCATCGGCTCGCCGGCGTCCCGGAACAGGTACTTGGTCCGCATCACCCGCTCGCCCGGCTCGATCCCGAGCCGCTCCGCGATCCCGGTACCGGCCTCGGCACGCTCGCTGCTGGACTCCCAGGTGCCGCGCGCGGTCGCGTCGGCCTGCTCCTGCCGGAAGGGGGTGGCGCCGCCCTGCGGGCGGTACCCCGAGCGCGCCACACTGCGCGGCACCGGCCGCTCACGCACATACGTACCCGAGCCGGACCGCCCCTCGACCAGCCCCTCCGCCATCAGCACCTTGCGGGCCTCCAGCGCGACCGTGTCCGAGACCCCGTACTCCTCGCGGATGCGGGCCTGCGACGGGAGGCGGGTATGGGGCGGCAGTGAACCGTCGACGATCTTCTGGCGGAGATCACCCGCCACCCGCAGGTACGCCGGCTGCTCACCGAATGTCACTGGCCGCTCCCATCAGGTTGTACAGACAGCAACAGCGTGGCAACCGTGGGTTGGGCCATGCAAGCAAAGGCCAGAGAATCACTCGAAGTGATGACGAGGGACGGGGCACACCCGCGTCCAGCGACTTCCTCCGGCCATGACTCCCCCGCTGAGCCGTGATCACACCTTCGCGCCGCCGCCCGCTCACTCCGAGCGCGGGCCGGGCGGCCACGCCCCAGCACCGTCCCACCACGGGAAAGAACGAGAGGCCCGACCCCGAAGGGTCGGACCTCATCCGGCCTGCGTACCCGCCGGATCAGCGACGCGGTGACGCGTCGGCCACTACACGTTGAAGCGGAACCTGTAGTGCAGAGCTCCCACCTGCGGAAACGCGCGTTCTACGGTGGGCATCCCAGCACCATCCCAGCACGGGCGTTCCATCCCAGCACCGCACAGGCCAGCCCGCCCTGGTACGCCTACCCAGCTCAGTTGCCGGCGCTTGAGCTCGTCGCCTCTGACGGCAAGGACGTCACGTCCAGGGGCAGCGGCCGCATGGAACGCTGCAAGACTTCCCGGCAGCGCTCCCACGCGCCGGGCAGCAGATGCCCGTAGATATCGACCGTCGTTTTGACCGATCGGTGTCCCAGCCAGCGCGACACCTCGTGGATCCTCTCCCGCGTCGACGTTCACGACGTCACCAAGGAGATCACCGACCAGGCTGTCGCGCTTCTGCGCACCCATCACTGCCACGGCCACAAGTACGCCATCGATGCCGCCTTCGCCGTCATCGCCCGCAACGCACCCCGGCCGGTCACCGTCCTCACGTCCGACCCCGAGGATCTGACACTCCTGTGCGGCCCTTCCGTGGAGGTCGTCAAGGTTTGAGGCAGCCTCACGCCGGCGACATCCAGCATCCCTTGTCGCGGTGCAGGCGAGCGAGTTTAGCGAGCTGTCGAAACGTGACATCAACCCGATCGCAATTGAGGTCTTCAAGGTCCGCTTGCGACAATTCATCAAAATGGGCCCTCAGAATTGACCGCGATACCGCAAAAAGAGCACGACCGTACTCATCAACCGGTTCGGCCTGACTGTCCCAGCACACCGGACAATCACCGATCAGTAGTGATACCGGGCAGCGAGGATGACGATCTCATTGTCGGTCACCAGATAGACGAGGCGGTGCTCTTCGTCGATCCGTCGCGACCAGGCCCCTGGCAGGTGATACTTCAGCGGCTCCGGCTTGCCGATGCCCACGAAGGGGTCACGCCTGACATCTTCGATGAGCTTGTTGATCCGGGCGAGCATCTTACGGTCGTTCTTGAGCCAGGACGTGTAGTCCTCCCAGCCCTGATCCTCGAAGACGAGCCTCACGCGGCACCCGCACCTGCGTCCGGCGACTCGGGATCGATCAGCTCACGCTCCGACACGTTGATGTGCGACAGGGCGTTCTCGTACGCCTTGAGCAAACGCCGGGCGTTCGCTGGCGAGCGCAGCAGGTAGGAGCCCTCGCGCAGCGCCATGTAGTCCTCGGCCGAGACGAGCACCGCGTTACCGTGTTTGGAGACGATCTCGATGGCCTCGTGATTCTCGTTGACCTTTTTGATCAACGGAAACAGTTCCTTGCGCGCTTCACTCGCAGTGATGGACATGACTTCAACCCTCCCATCAAGTGGTACTCAATAACGTACCACCCTTGGTGTCATCTGAGAGAGGGACCGACTGATGGTGCCTCAGCTGATCCAGCACCCATCCAGCACGGGGAAAGGGTAGGGGCCCACCTCCGGAGAGGTGGGCCCCATCTGACCTGCATGTTTGCCACGTCAACGACGTGGTGTCAGTTCATCCGCTCAGACGTTGAACCGGAACTCCACCACGTCCCCGTCCCGCATCACGTAGTCCTTGCCCTCCATGCGCGCCTTGCCCTTGGCGCGGGCCTCCGCCACGGAGCCCGTCTCCACCAGGTCGTCGAAGGAGATGACCTCCGCCTTGATGAAGCCCTTCTGGAAGTCGGTGTGGATGACACCGGCCGCCTCGGGGGCGGTGGCGCCCTTGGGGATGGTCCAGGCGCGGGATTCCTTGGGGCCGGCCGTGAGGTAGGTCTGGAGGCCGAGGGTGTTGAAGCCGACGCGGGCGAGGGTGGCGAGGCCGGGCTCCTCGGCGCCGACGGACTCCAGGAGTTCCATCGCGTCCTCCTCGTCCAGCTCGGCGAGGTCCGCCTCCAGCTTGGCGTTGAGGAAGATCGCCTCGGCCGGGGCGACCAGCGCGCGCTGGGTGTTCTTGAAGTCCTCGTCGGTCAGCTCGTCCTCGTCCACGTTGAAGACGTAGAGGAAGGGCTTCGTCGTCAGGAGGTGCAGGTCGTGCAGCGGCTCCGCGCGCTCCGAGCCCTGGAGGATGCCCTGGGAGGACAGGGTGTCGCCCCGCTCCAGGATCTCCTTCGCCTCCTCGACCGCCTTCACCTTCGGCGCGACGTCCTTCTTGATCCGGGACTCCTTCTGGAGGCGCGGCAGGACCTTCTCGATGGTCTGGAGGTCGGCGAGGATCAGCTCGGTGTTGATCGTCTCGATGTCGTCCTTCGGCGAGACCTTGCCGTCGACGTGCACGACGTTCTCGTCCTTGAAGGCGCGGATGACCTGGCAGATCGCGTCGGACTCACGGATGTTCGCCAGGAACTTGTTGCCCAGTCCCTCACCCTCGGACGCGCCGCGCACGATGCCCGCGATGTCGACGAAGTCCACCGTCGCCGGGAGGATGCGCTCCGACGAGAAGATCGACGCGAGCTGCGCCAGGCGGCCGTCGGGGACGCCGACCACGCCGACGTTCGGCTCGATCGTGGCGAACGGGTAGTTGGCCGCCAGCACGTCGTTCTTGGTCAGGGCGTTGAACAGGGTCGACTTGCCGACATTGGGCAGGCCGACGATTCCGATCGTGAGCGACACGTTGCGACTTCCCGTAGAGGAGTGGGCCAGGGGCTGCCAGGGCCTGGGCCGTGTTCGCGAAGCAGCGCCGTCTGCCCGGAGGGCAGTGCTCGTGGCGTCTGGTGCGTGCGATCGCAGGGCGGAGGGTCGCCTTCGTACTGGGCGTACGAGGGCGACCCCGACAACGCGGCGAGCGCGCGTGCCAGGCGACGCGAGCCAGGCGACTTCGCGGACACGGCCCGAGGGACACCGGCCGATCCACCAGTTTACGGCGTCCGCGCGGGGTGACCGGCGGGAGAGTCCCCCGTCCGGCCGGACTGACCCCGCGGGCAGGTCTTCGGCGTGTCTGAAGGGCGATTCGGCACATAAACAGACCTAAGTTGGTCCAGTGGAGCAACACAGAACGCGACCTCCGAAAGACGGGCCGCGACGCGGCACACCCACGCCCGCGCATCTTCCGCCCCAGGCCCGGCGCGGTCCGGACGCCGTGCGACCGGCCGGGGGGTCCGTCGCGGCCCGCCGCGGCCCCGAGGCCGTGCGCCGGTCCGTCGCCGAGCCGGGCCGCGCGCCCGGTGGCCGGCGCTTCCCGGACCCCCGGCTCACCGGGCTCGGCGGCGGCCTGTTCTGCGTGGCCGCGATGCTGCTGCTCGGCGGCCTGGACGCCCTGCTGTTCGGCTCGTCCCTGATCGCCTACGGCGTGCTGTTCCTGCCCGTCTGCGTGCTCACCGCGCTCTGGGTGCGCCCCGGCGACCTGCTGACCGCCCCCGTCGCCCTGCCCATCGCCTTCGGCGCCGGCCTCTTCCCGGTCGCCGACGGCAGCGCGGGCTTCCTCGGCTCCCTGATGGGCGTCTTCACCGGCCTCGCCACCCAGGCGGGCTGGCTGTACGGCGGGACGCTGATCGCCGGGGTGACGGTCCTGGTGCGCCGGGTGCGCTGGATCCGCGGCAGACGGCGCCGAACCGCGTGAAGACCGGTGGAGCGGCGCCCAGGGCGCCGCTGTGCCGCACGCCTGGGTGGCAGGGGCCCGGCCGGCGGAAGACGCAGGCCGGGCCCCAGGCCACCGCTACTCCGCGGCTTCGCGCTGCCCGGCGCGCATCGCCGCGCCCACGATGCCCGCGTTGTTCTGGAGCTGGGCCGGGACGATCTCGGCCTTGATGCCCTTGATGTGCGGGAGGAACTTCTCGGCCTTGCGGCTCACCCCGCCGCCGACGATGAACAGCTCCGGCGAGAAGAGCATCTCCAGGTGCGCGAGGTACTTCTCGACCCGGCGTGCCCAGTGCTCCCAGCTCAGGTCGCCGTCCTCCTTGGCCTTGCTGGACGCCTTCTTCTCCGCGTCGTGGCCGTTCAGCTCGACATGGCCCAGCTCGGTGTTGGCGACCAGCACGCCGTCGGTGAAGACCGCGCTGCCGATGCCGGTGCCGAAGGTCAGCACGATGACCGTGCCGCCCCGTCCGCGCCCGGCACCGAACCGCATCTCGGCGAGGCCGGCCGCGTCCGCGTCGTTGACCAGCGTGACCGGCAGGCCGCCCAGCTTCTCGCTGAACAGGGTGCGGGCGTCCGTGCCGATCCAGCTCTTGTCGACGTTCGCCGCGGTGAGGACGGTCGCGCCGTCCTGGACCACTCCGGGGAAGGTCAGCCCGACCGGGCCGGTCCAGCCGAAGTGGTCGATCACTTCCTTGACGCCGTCGGCGACGCCCTCGGGCGTCGCCGGATGCGGGGTGAGCACCTTGCAGCGCTCCTGGGCGAGATCGCCCTTGTCCAGGTCCACCGGGGCACCCTTGATGCCGGACCCACCGATGTCCACGCCGAAGATCTGCATGGCCCCACGTTACGGCGTACGACTGACGGTCACGCCCCGGGCGTACCGGTTCCGCCGCGTTCGGCCGCCAGGGCGGCGGCTTCCTCGCGCAGGTCGCGGCGGAGCTCCTTGGGCAGCGAGAAGGTGATGGACTCCTCGGCCGCCTTGACCAGCTCCACGTCGCCGTAGCCGCGCCGGGCCAGCCACTCGAGGACCTCCTCGACCAGGACCTCGGGCACGGAGGCGCCGGAGGTGACGCCGACCGTGGTCACGCCCTCCAGCCAGGTCTCGTCGATCTCGCCGGCGAAGTCCACCAGGTACGCCGCCCGGGCCCCGGCGAGCTTGGCGACCTCGACGAGCCGCACGGAGTTGGAGGAGTTGCGCGAGCCGACCACGATGACCAGATCGGCCTCGGCGCCCATCTGCTTCACCGCGAGCTGACGGTTCTGCGTGGCGTAGCAGATGTCGTCGCTGGGCGGGGAGACCAGGCCGGGGAACTTCGCCTTCAACGCGTCGACGGTCTCCATGGTCTCGTCCACGGACAGCGTGGTCTGGGAGAGCCAGACGATCTTGGAGGGATCGCGGACCTCGACCTTGGCCACGTCCTCGGGGCCGTCGACGAGCTGGATGTGGTCGGGGGCCTCGCCGGAGGTGCCGATGACCTCCTCGTGCCCCTCGTGCCCGATCAGCAGGATGTCGTAGTCGTCCTTGGCGTAGCGGACGGCTTCCTTGTGGACCTTGGTGACCAGCGGGCAGGTGGCGTCGATGGTGGCGAGCCGGCCGCGCTTCGCCTCCTCGTGCACGGCCGGGGCGACGCCGTGCGCGGAGAACATCACGATCTGGCCCGGCGGCACCTCCTCCGTCCGCTCGACGAAGATCGCGCCCTTCTTCTCCAGGGTCTGCACGACGTACTTGTTGTGGACGATCTCGTGCCGGACGTAGATCGGGGCCCCGTACTGTTCGAGGGCCTTCTCGACGGCGATCACGGCGCGGTCCACACCGGCGCAGTAGCCACGGGGGGCGGCGAGCAGGACACGGCGGCCAGGCGAAGCGGTCATGCGCCCATCGTAAGGCCGGGTGCCGGACCTGGTGGATCCGCCCACAGGGGGTGGTCCCGGCACACGCCCGCTGTCGGCGGCGGCCGTTACCCTCGCCGCATGGCTGTGAACACGTCGCCCGAGGCCCCGCTCCCGGTCGGGGAGGTCTCCCGCCTGATCGGCCGCTGGATCGACCGGCTCGGCGCGGTGTGGGTGGAGGGGCAGATCACCCAGTTGTCGCGGCGGCCCGGCGCCGGGGTGGTGTTCCTGACGCTGCGCGACCCCTCGCACGACATCTCGGTGAGCGTCACCTGCTTCCGGCAGGTGTTCGACGCGGTCGCCGACGTGGTCGGCGAGGGCGCGCGGGTCGTGGTGCTCGCCAAGCCGGAGTGGTACGCCCCGCGCGGCCAGCTCTCGCTGCGTGCCGCCGAGATACGGCCGGTGGGCGTGGGCGAGCTGCTGGCGCGGCTGGAGCAGCTCAAGAAGTCGCTGGCCGCGGAGGGGCTCTTCGCGGCCGACCGCAAGAAGGCGCTGCCCTTCCTGCCGCAGCTCATCGGGCTGGTGTGCGGCCGGGCCTCGGCGGCGGAGCGGGACGTGCTGGAGAACGCCCGGCACCGCTGGCCCGCCGTCCGCTTCGAGGTGCGCAATGTGCCGGTGCAGGGGGTGCACGCGGTGCCGCAGGTGGTCCGGGCGGTCGAGGAGCTGGACGCGCGGGACGACGTGGACGTGATCGTGGTGGCCCGCGGCGGGGGCAGCGTGGAGGACCTGCTGCCCTTCTCCGACGAGGAGCTGATCCGCGCGGTCGCGGCCTGCCGGACACCGGTGGTCTCGGCGATCGGGCACGAGCCGGACACCCCGCTGCTGGACCTGGTGGCCGACCTGCGGGCCTCCACCCCGACCGACGCGGCCAAGAAGGTCGTCCCGGACGTGGGTGAGGAGCTGGCGCGGGTACGGATGCTGCGCGACCGGGGCCGGCGGTGCGCGAACTCCCTGCTGGAGCGGGAGGAGCGGGGGCTGGCGCACACGCTGGCCCGGCCGGTGATGGAGCGCCCGCACCGGATGCTGGACGAGCGGGAGACGCAGGTGGAGGCGCTGCTGGGGCGCGCCCGGCGCACGCTGGGGCATCTGCTGGACCGGGCGGAGTCGGAGCTGACCCACACGCACGCGCGCGTGGTCGCCCTCTCGCCCGCGGCCACGCTCCGGCGCGGCTACGCCGTCCTGCAGAAGGAGGACGGCCATGTGGTCCGCGACCCGGCCGAGGTGGATGGCGGCGAGCCGCTGCGGGCCCGGGTGGCGGCGGGCGAGTTCGCCGTACGGGTCGATGTCGGCGGCGATGAATAGGGTGGGCGGATGAGCAGCAAGGTGGACGAGGCGCTCTCGTACGAGCAGGCGCGGGACGAGTTGATCGAGGTCGTGCGGCGTCTGGAGGCGGGCGGGTCGACGCTGGAGGAGTCGCTCGCGCTGTGGGAGCGCGGCGAGGAGCTGGCCAAGGTGTGCCGGCGCTGGCTGGAGGGGGCGCGGGAGCGGCTGGACGCGGCGCTCGCGGAGGAGGCGGAGGACGAGGAGGGCGAGTAGCGGACCGGGCACCTACCGAGAGCATTGTTGAACCTTGAACTTCTCTGGCGTAAGGTCGGGCCCGTCACCAGGTCCCGCACACGGACCGTACGCGCACCCCAGGAAGTCACAGATGTCTCTCGTTCTCGACCCGGCCGCCCAGGACCTGCTGTTCCGCGAGGCCCGCACCGCGAACTCCTTCACCGACGAGCCGGTGACCGACGAGCAGGTCCGCGCGATCTACGACCTGGTCAAGTACGGCCCCACCGCCTTCAACCAGACCCCGCTGCGGATCACCCTGGTCCGCTCCCCCGAGGCCCGCGAGCGCCTGCTCGGGCACATGGCAGAGGGCAACCGCGCCAAGACCGCCTCGGCCCCGCTGGTGGCGATCCTCTCCGCGGACAACGAGTTCCACGAGGAGCTGCCGGCCCTGTTCCCGGCATTCCCGCAGGCCAAGGACGCCTTCTTCGCCGAGCGCCCGGTGCGCGAGCACTCCGCGGCGCTGAACGCCGCTCTCCAGGCCGCCTACTTCGTCATCGGCGTCCGCGCCGCCGGCCTGGCCGCGGGCCCGATGACCGGCTTCGACGCCGAGGGGGTCCGCAAGGAGTTCCTGGACGACGACCACGCCCCGCTGATGATCGTCAACATCGGCCGCCCTGCCGCCGACGCCTCGCACCCGCGCGGCCCGCGCCTCTCCTACGACGACGTGATCACGACCGTCTGAGCAGCGCTCTGCCGCCGGTTCACGGCGGACGCGAAGGCCCCCGGAATGCGCTTCCGGGGGCCTTCGCGCATGGTGGAGGGGACCCCTACGCCATCTTGAGCGCCGAGGCCATGGCCGTCAGACGGTCGAACGACGCGGTGCCCGACACCACCGTGGTGGAGCCGGGGGTGCCCTCCAGAACGAGGGCGTCGTAACGGCCGCCGGAGTACCGGGTCCAGGTGCGGCCGTCGATCTTCTCGGTCCTCTTCGTCGCCGAGGAGCCCTGGGTGGCCTGCTGGATGAAGTCGGAGCGCTTCTGGGTGGACTGCTCGACCTGCACGTACTCGCCCTCGGGGTCCTGGAAGCCGAGGTGCCAGCGATCGGACTCCTCACCGCGGAAGCGGACGGAGGTCGCCTTCCAGGTGTCCGGCAGCCCCTCGGGGGCCGCCACCGGATAGCTCACGGCCCTGCGCGCCGTGGTCGCCTCGACCGCGTAGTCGACCCGCGGGAGGTCGGGCTTGTGGTCGTCGTGCGGGACGAAGACGTAGACGACCGCCGCCGCGATACCGATCAGGGCCAGGGAGAGGATCATGTCCCGGGCCGTCTTCTGCTTGCCGTTCGAACCTGCCACGCCATCTATGGTCTCAGGTGCCCTCCGCGCTCATCCGTGGGGCCCCCTGCTCATTCTGCAAGCCCGGAGATAGAGTCACCTCATACTCATCCGGCCGTCGTCGTATCAGAAAGGTGCGCTCCGATGACCGAGCATCATCTGCCGTCCGAACTCGATGTCCCCTCCGAGGCCCCCGACCGCAACCTCGCCCTGGAACTGGTCAGGGTCACCGAAGCCGCGGCCATGGCCGCCGGCCGCTGGGTCGGCCGGGGCGACAAGAACGGTGCCGACGGCGCCGCCGTGCGCGCCATGCGGACCCTCGTCTCGACCGTCTCGATGAACGGCGTCGTCGTCATCGGCGAGGGCGAGAAGGACGAGGCGCCGATGCTCTTCAACGGGGAGCGGGTCGGCGACGGGACGGGACCCGAGGTCGACATCGCCGTCGACCCGATCGACGGGACCACCCTGACGGCGAAGGGCATGGCCAACGCGATCGCCGTGCTGGCCGCCGCCGAGCGGGGCGCCATGTTCGACCCGTCCGCCGTGTTCTACATGGACAAGCTGGTCACCGGCCCCGAGGCGGCCGACTTCGTGGACATCGACGCGCCCGTGTCGGTCAACATCCGCCGGGTCGCCAAGGCGAAGCGGCGCACGCCCGAGGACGTCACGGTCGTCATCCTGGACCGGCCCCGGCACGAGGGCGTCATCAAGGAGATCCGGGACACCGGCGCGCGGATCAAGCTGATCTCGGACGGCGATGTGGCGGGGTCCATCCTCGCCCTGCGCGAGGGCACCGGCATCGACCTGCTGCTCGGCATCGGCGGCACGCCCGAGGGGATCATCTCGGCCTGCGCCGTGAAGTGCCTGGGCGGCACGATCCAGGGCAAGCTCTGGCCCAAGGACGACGAGGAGCGGGAGCGGGCGGTCGCCGCCGGCCACGACCTGGACCGGGTACTCACCACGAACGACCTGGTGGGCGGGGAGAACGTCTTCTTCGTGGCGACCGGGATCACCGACGGAGAGCTGATGCGGGGGGTGCGGTACCGGTCGGAGACCGCCACCACCGACTCCATCGTGATGCGGTCCAAGTCGGGGACCGTGCGGAAGATCGAGTCCGAGCACCGGCTCAGCAAGCTGCGGGCCTACAGCGCGGTCGACTTCGACCGGGCGAAGTAGCGGATCAGGGGGCGCGGGCGGCCGGCACGTGCAGGTCCGTCGTGACCGGCCGTGCGCCTCCCCGCGCCCCTGAGAAGTCGGTCAGCCGGCTATGCGGGCGGCCGTCGCCTTCTTGAGTTCCACCTCACGCCTGCGCCGGCGGGCCAGGACCACGCGGCGCTCGGCCGCCGTCAGGCCGCCCCAGACGCCGTACGGCTCGGGCTGGAGCAGAGCGTGCTCGCGGCACTCGATCATCACCGGGCAACGGGCGCACACCCGCTTGGCCGCCTCCTCGCGGGACAGGCGCGCGGCGGTCGGCTCCTTCGACGGGGCGAAGAACAGACCGGCCTCGTCGCGGCGGCACACCGCCTCGGTGTGCCAGGGCACGTCCTGATCCCTGTCTCGCGCCGGGCCCCGCTGGGCCGGAACGGCGGCTACCTGCAGGGACGAATGCGGCGGTTGCAGCACGGTCTACTCCTGACGACGGATTCGCTAGCGAGAGACGATGCAGCAAGCCCTACCCGTTGTGCGCGCGCCTATGCACTGCGTTCCCGACCACCGGCGTACGACGGCCTGTTCGGCGTCAGCCCCCCAGGTACTTGTGCAGCTTGCGGTCGACCTTGCCATGGGCCCGCTCGACCGCGCCCTGGACCCGGTCGAGGATGTCCGCGACCACCCGGCCGCGCCGGGGCCGGGCCTCCACGTTGCCCAGCACCGACCAGCCGTCGACGTAGATCACGGGGGCGTCCGGCTGCACCGAGTCCAGCGCGCTGACCTCGAAGTTGCCCAGCACGCTGCCGCCGGTGCCGCGCAGCGACACGTTCTCCGGGACGCGGATCTGGATGTCGCCGAAGACCGAGACCGCCTTGACGACCACCTGCTGGTACTCGAAGACGGCCTCGCTGAGGTCTATCTCCACGGTGCCGAACACCGCGAACGCGTGCACCCGGCGCCCCGCGCGCCAGCGGCCCCGGCGCACGGCGCTGCTGAAGACGGCGACCACGCTGGTGTCCGCGTCGGCCGGGAGCGAGCCGGGCGGCGGCCGGTGCGGGACGGAGGAGTACGCGGGCGCCGCCGGGCGCTCGTGCGCTGCGGGCAGGTCGCGTATGAAGGCGTCCAACCCGCCGACGGTCTTGGTGTGCAGCACCCCCTCCACCCGCTCGGCGTGCTCCTCGGCGGTCAGCCGGCCCTCGGCCAGGGCGTCGCGGAGGATGTCGGCGACCCGGTCTCGGTCGGCGTCCGAGGCGCGCAGGTCGGCCGGGCGCGGGCCGGTGTCCGCGGGCTGGGCGTGCTTCTGAAGGTCCACGGCAGCAGGGTACCGAAACGCGATAGATCGCGACCAGGGTCTGTGGACAACTCCCGTGGCGGCGTCGCCGGACCATCCCTCCGGAGGGCCCCGGGAAGCGACTGAGTCCTACCTCACCGCAGCACCGTCCGCACCGGGTTCTACGCTGGAGAGGCCCGCCAGCGTCGGCGGGCGCCGTCCGTCGAAGAAGGAATGGGCTGAGATGCCTGAGTTCGCGTACACCGATCTGCTCCCCCAGGGAGAGGACACCACGCCGTACCGCCTGGTGACCTCCGAGGGCGTGTCCACCGTCGAGGGGCCGGACGGGCGGACGTTTCTCAAGGTGGAGCCGGAGGCGCTGCGCAAGCTGGCCGAGGAGGCCATCCACGACATCCAGCACTACCTGCGCCCCGCCCACCTCGCCCAGCTGCGCCGGATCATCGACGACCCCGAGGCGTCCGGCAACGACAAGTTCGTCGCGCTGGACCTGCTGAAGAACGCGAACATCGCGGCGGCCGGCGTGCTGCCCATGTGCCAGGACACCGGCACCGCCATCGTCATGGGCAAGCGCGGCCAGAACGTGCTGACCGAGGGCGGCGACGAGGCGGCACTGAGCCGCGGCATCTACGACGCCTACCTGAACCTGAACCTGCGCTACTCGCAGATGGCTCCGCTCACCATGTGGGAGGAGAAGAACACCGGCTCCAACCTCCCGGCGCAGATCGAGCTGTACGCGACGGACGGCGGCGCCTACAAGTTCCTCTTCATGGCGAAGGGCGGCGGCTCGGCCAACAAGTCGTTCCTCTACCAGGAGACGAAGGCCGTCCTGAACGAGTCCTCCATGATGAAGTTCCTGGAGGAGAAGATCCGTTCGCTGGGCACGGCCGCCTGCCCGCCGTACCACCTGGCGATCGTGGTCGGCGGCACCAGCGCCGAGTTCGCGCTGAAGACCGCCAAGTACGCCTCCGCGCACTACCTGGACGAGATCCCGGCCGAGGGCTCCGCGCTCGGCCACGGCTTCAGGGACAAGGAGCTGGAGGAGAAGGTCTTCGAGCTGACCCAGAAGATCGGCATCGGCGCGCAGTTCGGCGGCAAGTACTTCTGCCACGACGTGCGCGTGGTGCGCCTGCCCCGGCACGGCGCGTCCTGCCCGGTCGCCATCGCGGTCTCCTGCTCGGCGGACCGCCAGGCCGTCGCCAAGATCACCGCCGAGGGCGTCTTCCTGGAGCAGCTGGAGACGGACCCGGCGCGCTTCCTGCCGGACACCACCGACGAGCACCTGGACGAGGCCGGTGACGTCGTGAGGATCGACCTCAACCAGCCCATGGACGAGATCCTCGCGGAGCTGACCAAGTACCCGGTCAAGACCCGCCTCTCGCTGACCGGTCCGCTGGTCGTGGCCCGCGACATCGCGCACGCCAAGATCAAGGAGCGGCTCGACGCAGGCGAGGGCATGCCGCAGTACCTCAAGGACCACCCGGTGTACTACGCGGGCCCGGCGAAGACCCCCGAGGGGTACGCCTCCGGTTCCTTCGGCCCGACCACGGCCGGGCGGATGGACTCCTACGTGGAGCAGTTCCAGGCGGCCGGCGGCTCCAGGGTGATGCTGGCCAAGGGCAACCGCAGCAAGCAGGTCACCGACGCCTGCGACGCCCACGGCGGCTTCTACCTCGGCTCCATCGGCGGCCCCGCCGCCCGCCTGGCCCAGGACTGCATCAAGAAGGTCGAGGTCCTGGAGTACGAGGAGCTGGGCATGGAGGCGGTCTGGAAGATCGAGGTCGAGGACTTCCCGGCCTTCGTCGTGGTCGACGACAAGGGCAACGACTTCTTCCAGGACCCGGCGCCCGCGCCGACGTTCACCTCGATCCCGGTCCGGGGACCCGGCCTCGCCTGAAGATCCCTCCTGAGGGGGCCGATCCGGCCGGCACCCTAGGGTGCCGGCATGACTTCTGCGGCTTATCTCTCGGGGTTGTTCGCGCTGGACGGGCGCGTCGCCGTGGTGACCGGGGGCAGTTCGGGCATCGGGCGCGCGATCGCCGAGGCGCTGGCGCGGGCAGGGGCCTCGGTGGTGGTCGTCGCGCGCGGCAGGGAGGCGCTGGAGGCGGCCTGTGCCCGGCTCGCCGGACTCGGCTGCCGTGCCGGGTGGGTGAGCGCCGACCTGAGCACGCGGGACGGCGTGCGGGCCGCCTCCGAGGAGGCGGCGGGGGTGTTCGGCGAACCCGACATCCTCGTCAACTCGGCCGGGATCAACCTGCGTCCGCCGTTCAGCGAGTTGAGCGACGAGGAGTGGGACCTCACTCTCGCCGTGAACCTGCGCGCACCGCATCTGCTGAGCCGCCGGTTCGGGCCGGGGATGGCCGAGCGGGGGTTCGGGCGGATCATCCACATCTCCTCCCAGCAGGCCCACCGCGCCTTCGTCCGCTCCGGGGCCTACGGCGTGTCCAAGGGCGCGCTGGAGTCGCTCGCGCGCTCCCAGGCCGAGGAGTGGTCGCCGTACGGCGTCACCGCCAACACCCTGGTGCCGGGCTTCGTGATGACGCCGCTCAACGCGCGGCTGTCGTCCGACCCGGAGAAGGTGGCGGCGCTGGCGGCACGGACGATGGTGGGGCGCAACGGCCTCGCCGAGGACTTCGCGGGCGCCGCCGTCTTCCTGGCGAGCGGCGCCTCGGGGTACGTCACCGGCCAGTCCCTCTTCGTGGACGGCGGGTTCTCGGTGCACTGAGAGGCCGGGCACGCCGAAAGGTCACTCCGTCCGGCCGAGGCCAGGAACATCCTGGTGCCCCCGTTCGCTGTACCGGTCATGACCGACGAGTACCGCACCGAGCACGACTCCATGGGCGAGGTCCGCGTTCCCGCCCACGCCAAGTGGCGCGCGCAGACCCAGCGCGCCGTCGAGAACTTCCCCGTGTCCGGGCAGCGTCTGGAGCGGGCCCACATCGAGGCGCTGGCCCGGATCAAGGGCGCGGCGGCGAAGGTGAACGCCGACCTGGGTGTGCTGGACCGGGACGTGGCCGACGCGATCCAGGGGGCCGCCGCCGAGGTCGCCGACGGGGCCTGGGACGAGCACTTCCCGGTGGACGTCTTCCAGACCGGGTCCGGCACCTCGTCCAACATGAACGCCAACGAGGTCATCGCCACCCTGGCCGGTGAGCGGCTGGGCCGGGACGTGCACCCCAACGACCAGGTGAACGCCTCCCAGTCGTCCAACGACGTCTTCCCCTCCTCGATCCACGTCGCGGCCACCGCCGCCGTGGTCCACGACCTGATCCCCGCGCTGGAGCACCTGGCAGCCGCCCTCACCCGCAAGTCGGAGGAGTTCGCGGACGTGGTGAAGGCGGGGCGCACCCACCTGATGGACGCGACGCCCGTGACCCTGGGCCAGGAGTTCGGCGGCTACGCGGCGCAGGTGACGTACGGCGTGGAGCGGTTGCGCTCGTCGCTGCCCCGGCTGGCCGAACTCCCCCTCGGCGGGACGGCGGTGGGCACCGGGATCAACACCCCGCCCGGCTTCTCGGCGGCCGTGATCGAGGAGGTGGCGCGGGCGACCGGGCTGCCCTTCACCGAGGCCCGCGACCACTTCGAGGCACAGGGCGCGCGCGACGGGATCGTGGAGACCAGTGGCCAGTTGCGGACCGTCGCGGTCGGACTGACGAAGATCGCGAACGATCTGCGCTGGATGTCGTCCGGCCCGCGCACGGGCCTCGCCGAGATCCGCCTGCCCGATCTCCAGCCCGGTTCCTCGATCATGCCGGGCAAGGTCAACCCGGTCGTCCCGGAGGCGGTGCTGATGGTCGCGGCCCAGGTCGTCGGCAACGACGCCACCATCGCCACGGCCGGCGCGGCGGGGAACTTCGAGCTGAACGTGATGCTCCCGGTCATGGCGAAGAACGTGCTGGAGTCGGTGCGCCTGCTGGCCAACGCCTCCCGCCTGCTGGCCGACCGCACCGTCGACGGCATCACCGCCGACCGCGAACGCGCCCGTGAGTACGCCGAGTCCTCCCCCTCCGTGGTGACCCCCCTCAACCGGTACGTGGGCTACGAGGAGGCGGCGCGGATCGCCAAGAAGTCCCTCGCGGAGCGGAAGACGATCCGCGAAGTGGTGCTGGAGGGCGGCTATGTGGAGCGCGGTGAGCTGACGCCGGCGCAGTTGGACGAGGCGCTGGATGTCCTGCGGATGACGCGCCCGTGACGTCGGGCGGACAGCACCGCCGATTTTCCGCCACCTGTCCGGAAGGGTGACGCGCACCGCAGCATCGGGTGCTTCCGGCACCTAATATCTGTCCATGGCGGACGACGAAGCGGTGAGACGAGCGGAAGCGGGCCCGACGGCGGCGTACTGGACCCCCGGCACCCCGATCCTGTGGCGGTACCGGGAGAACGCGGGCGACGCGTTCCACATCGCGCGTCCCGTCACCGTCGTCCGCGACGACGCCGAGCTGCTCGCCGTATGGCTGGCCCCCGGCACCGAGTGCGTCAAGCCGGTACTGGCCGACGGCACCCCGGTCCACCTGGAGCCGCTGGAGTCCCGCTACACCAAGCCGCGCGTGGTGCGGCGGGACCGCTGGTTCGGCACCGGCGTGCTGAAGCTGGCCCGGCCCGGCGAGCCCTGGTCGGTGTGGCTGTTCTGGGAACCGGGCTGGCGCTTCAAGAACTGGTACGTCAACCTGGAGCAGCCGCTGGCCCGTTGGGCGGGCGGGGTCGACTCCGAGGACCACTTCCTGGACATCTCCGTGCACCCGGACCGCACCTGGCACTGGCGGGACGAGGACGAGTTCGCCCAGGCCCAGCGGGACGGCCTGATGGACGCGGAGACCGCCGTACGGGTGAAGTCGGCGGGACGGCGGGCGGTGGAGGTGATCGAGGCGTGGGGCTCCCCCTACCCGGACGGCTGGCAGCACTGGCGGCCCGATCCGTCCTGGTCGGTGCCCGCGCTTCCGGAGGACTGGGACCGTACGCCCGCGCACATGTCCTCATGAGACCCTTGATGCGCCCCCGGACCACAACCGTAGGATCGTCCTCCGCAAGGGCGCCGAGATGGAACTACCCTAGTCCGCGCAGAGCCTGACCGTATGTCACCGAGGGGCGGGAGCACGTGAGCGAGGGGTACGAGGCGGGCGGCGGCCCGGCCCGCGCGGGATTCACCCGCTCGGCGGAAACCGCCCCTGTCCACCCGGGAATTGCGTTCATGGGACACGTGATCCGGGTATCGGGACTTCGGCGGCATCTCCTGCGCGCCCGGCGCGCAGCCCCGGACGGACGGATTCGACACGCGTGACGGAGCAGCCCACTTCCTCCTGCGGACGCCCCCAGCCGGGCGTCGACCCCGCCGTGCGCGGGGCGCTGCTGGGCGCACCGGCCCAGACCCGGGGCGGCGGGGGCACGGGGAAGAACAAGAAGAAGGAGCGCCCAGTCAACGGCCCTGAGCACTCGCAGCCTGCCGCCGCCGAGCCCATGGGGGAACCTCCCGCGCGCGCGAACTCCAGCGTGGGGGAGCACCGTCCGAGGCCGGCGCCGGAGTCCATTCCCGCCCAGCCGGGCGCCGAGCAGGAGCGCCCTCCGGGCGGCCAGGAGCGGCGTACCGGCCGCGGCGGCCCGCCCGGACGTCCGATGCCGATGCGCCGCGACGGTGACCGGCTGCGGTTCGTCGGCGCGGCCACCCGGCGCATCGCGCGCGGTCTCGACCTGGACGAGATCGTCATGGGTCTGTGCCGCGCCACCGTGCCCACCTTCTCCGACGCGATCCTGGTCTACCTGCGCGATCCGCTGCCGGTCGGCGACGAGCGGCCGACCGGCCCGGTGGTGCTGCGGCTGCGCCGCACCGACCGGCTTCCGGACGAGCGGGAGTCCGAGGGTCTGCTGCTGCCGCCCGCGTTCCCGGAGCCGGACGCCGAGGCGGCGGCGCTGGCCGCGCTCTCGGGCCCGGCCGCGCTCACCGCGGAGCTGTGCGAGGTGCGCCCCGGCGGCGCGCTGAACGAGGTGCTGCGCGGGGTGCGCCCGGTGTTCGCGGACACCCCGGCCGCCCGCGCCGCGCTGCCCGAGCTGCTCGGCGAGGACGGCGAGGTGCTGGTCCCGTCCGGACAGCGGGCGATCCTCGCGCCGCTGCGGGGACGGCGCCGGGTGATCGGCGCGGCGGTGTTCCTGCGCCGCCCGGACCGGCTGGCCTTCGAGGCGGAGGACCTGCTGGTGGCGGCGCAGCTCGCCACGCACAGCGCGCTCGGCATCGACAAGGCGGTGCTGTACGGCCGTGAGGCGTACATCGCCGACGAGCTGCAGCGCACCATGCTCCCCGAGACCCTCCCGCATCCCACCGGTGTGCGGCTGGCCTCGCGATATCTGCCTGCGGCGGAGACGGCGCGGGTGGGTGGCGACTGGTACGACGCGATCCCGCTGCCCGGCAGCCGGGTGGCTCTGGTGGTCGGCGACGTGATGGGCCACTCCATGACCTCGGCCGCCATCATGGGCCAGCTCCGCACCACCGCGCAGACCCTGGCCGGTCTCGACCTGCCCCCGCAGGAGGTGCTGCACCACCTGGACGAGCAGGCCCAGCGTCTGGGCACCGACCGCATGGCGACCTGCATGTACGCGGTCTACGACCCCGTCGCGCACCGCATCACCATCGCCAACGCCGGCCATCCGCCGCCGGTGCTGCTGCACCTGGGCGGCGAGGCCGAGGTGCTGCGGGTGCCGCCGGGCGCGCCGATCGGTGTGGGCGGGGTGGACTTCGAGGCGGTCGAGCTGGAGGCTCCCGCCGGGGCCACGCTGCTGCTGTACACCGACGGCCTGGTGGAGTCCCGGCTGCGGGACGTGTGGACGGGCATAGAGCAGTTGCGGGAGCGGCTGACCGCGACCGCGCAGCTGACCGGCCCGGACCATCCGCCGCCGCTGGAGGCGCTGTGCGACGAGGTGCTGGACATGCTCGGCCCGGGCGACCGGGACGACGACATCGCCCTGCTCGCGGCCCGCTTCGACGGGATCGCGTCCGACGATGTGCGGTACTGGTCGCTGGACGCGGAGGACGCGGCCCCCGGCAAGGCCCGCCGGCTGGCCCGTGCGGCGCTGGCCGACTGGGGGCTGGAGGACCTCACCTACTCCGTCGAGCTGCTGGTGAGCGAGGTGGTCACCAACGCGGTGCGCTACACCACGCGTCCGGTGACCCTGCGGCTGCTGCGCACGGACGTGCTGCGCTGCGAGGTCGGTGACGACGTGCCGCAGCTGCCCCGGCTGTGCCAGGCGAGAGCCACCGACGAGGGAGGCCGGGGCCTGTACCTGGTCAACAAGCTGGCCCGGCGCTGGGGTGCGACCCGGCTGAGTGTCGGCAAGGTCGTCTGGTTCGAGCTGCACGGGGGCTGAACTCCCCCGTCCCGTACGACGCGAAGGGCGCCCGGCACGATGCCGGGCGCCCTTCGCGTGTGCGGAGGTCCTACTGGCCGCCGTCCCGCTGGCCGGGGTCGAACGGGTTGGGCGGGGTGAAGCCTCCGGACGGCGGCGGCGGGGTGGTCGGCGTCTGGGGCGGGCTCTGGGTGGGAGGCTCCGAGGTCGGGGTGTCGCTCGGGGTCTGGCTGGGCGTCTCGGACGGCGCCTTCGAGGTGGGCGGTTCGCTGCTCGGGGTCTCGGACGGCGTTTGGGACGGGGTCTCGCTGGGGGTCGGCGACGGGGTCGGGGCGACGGCGGCACCCTGGGTGGTGTCGAGGTCGAACCCGGCCTGCCGGGTCACACCGAAGGTGTATGCCGCCCAGATCTGGGCCGGGGGCCCGCCGCCGTTGACGCGGCCGCCGCCCAGGGCGCCCTTGAGCGAGACATGGGCGAACCGCTTGGTCTTCTCGCCCTCGCAGCCGGTGACTCCGTCCTTGTGCGCCTCGCCGAACAGGCCGACGGAGGTGACGAGATCGGGTGTGTAACCGGTGAACCAGGCCGAGCGGTCGCAGTCGGAGGTACCGGTCTTGCCCGCGACCTGCTGTCCCGCCCGCAGCGCGTTGTCGGCGACGGACTGCCGGGCGGTGCCGTCGTCGACGACGCCGGTGAGCACGGAGGTCACGGTGTCGGCGGTGGTGCGGTCGAGCACCCGCTCGCCGACCGGGTTCGGCATCTGGACCGTACGGCCCTGCTGCTCGGCCGACTTGACGATGGCCGGGGTGACCTTGCGGCCGTGGTTGTCGAGGGTGGCGTACATGCCCGCCATCTCCAGCGGGCTCGCGCCCATGGAGCCGAGGGTCTGGGCGGGCACCGCCTGCATGCCCTCGGTGTCCATGCCGAGCCGCTTCGCGGTGTCCATCACCTTGTCCATGCCGACGTCCACGCCCATCTGCGCGAACACCGAGTTGACGGACTTGTTCATGGCGGTCTGGACGGTGATCGGGCCGTAGTCGGCGTCGTCCTCGTTGGGCGGGGCGAAGCCGACGCGGGCACCGTGGTCGAGGACCTGGCGGCGGCTGGTGCCGTCGTAGGCGGTGCCGGCGCCGATGAGGGTCCCGCTCTGGGTGGTGGCGCCGTGCTCCAGCGCGGCCGCGAGGATGACCGGCTTGAAGGTGGAGGCGGGCTGGTAGTCACGGCGGGCCGCGTTGTCGACCCAGTGGCTGTAGTAGTCCTTGCCGCCGTAGAGGGCGACGATCCGGCCGGTCCTGGGGTCGACGGAGACCGCCCCGGCCTGGACGTCGGCGTCCACGGGCCGCTGTTTCGGCTCCAGCTTGCCGGTGAGCTGGGTGCTGACCGACTTCTCCAGCGCCGCCTGCTTCCTGCGGTCGACGTTGAGGGTGATGGTCCAGCCCTGCCCCTCGACCTTCGCCTCGGCCTCCGAGCGGGAGATGCCCTCCTGCTTCATGAGCTGGTTCTCGAGCTGGGAGTTGGCGAGCTGGACCAGGTAGCCCTTCTGCCCCTCCATGCCGGGCGCGCCCTTGGGCGGCTTGGGCACGGGGAACTTCAGGGCGGCGCGCTTGCCCGGGTCGAGCCAGTGCTCCTTGACCATGTTGTCCAGGACGTAGTTCCACCGGTCGGTGACCAGCCGCTTGCCGGTCGCCGTGGCCGTGGCCCAGTCGTACTGGCTGGGGGCCTGGAGGAGGGCGGCGAGGTAGGCGCCCTGCTGGACGCTGAGGTCCTGGGCGTCGACGTGGTAGTACGCCTGGGCGGCTGCCTGGATGCCGTAGGCGCCGCGGCCGTAGTAACTGGTGTTGATGTATCCGGCGAGGATGTCGTCCTTGGACTTCTCGCGCTCCACCTTCAGCGAGATGACCATCTCCTTGAGCTTGCGGGAGACGGTCTGGTCCTGGCTCAGGTAGTAGTTCTTGACGTACTGCTGGGTGATGGTCGAGCCGCCCTGCTTGCCGCGTCCCGCGAGGGTGTTGAGCAGGCCGCGGGCGGTGCCCTTCAGGTCGACGCCGGGGTCGGTGTAGAAGGACTTGTTCTCGGCGGCGACGAAGGTGAGCTGGACCTTGCGCGGCACCTTGGAGAGGTCGACTATCTCGCGGTTCACCTTGCCGTCGCGGGCGAGGACCGTGCCGTCGCTGTACTTGTAGACGTTGCTCTGCCGCTGGGCGGCCACGTTGCCCGCGGGCACGTCGACCGACATGTAGAGGGCGGCGAAGGCGCCCATGCACAGCAGGCAGAGACCGAAGACGGTGCCGAGGATCTTCTTCCAGGTGAAGATCCGGCGTATTCGGCCCTTGGCGGGCCTGCCGCCGGGCTCCGGGGCCGGGACGGCCGAACGGCGTCCGGGTGCCGCGCGGTGGCCGCCGCGCTGTCGCGCTCGTCTCTCGTCCGCTCGTCCCATGGGTCCCTTGGCTCCGCTTCCGTCTCGGGGTCAGCTCCGAAAGCTAACACCCCTGTATGCGACAAAGAGCGCCCGATCCACTCTTTTACGGACGTGAGAATGAGCACCCACCCCAAAGGAACGGACGGGCAGGAAGGGTCCGAGGTTGCCCGGGAGAACGCCCGAAAAAGCGGAGTTTCCCATTCCGAGCATTCCTGTGCACCGCGGGTATACATCGTGTGTATAGTCCCCGCCATGTCCATCGGTCACACCCTTCTAGGGCTCCTGGAGTCCGGCCCCCGGCACGGCTACGACCTCAAGCGCGCCTTCGACGACACCTTCGGCCACGACCGGCCGCTCGCCTACGGGCAGGTCTACGCGACCATGTCCCGGCTGCTGAAGAACGGCCTCGTGGAGGTCGAGGGCATCGAGGCGGGCGACGGGCCGGACCGGAAACGCTATGCCATCACCGACGCCGGCATCACGGACGTCGAGCGCTGGCTCGCCAGTCCGGAGAAGCCGGAGGACTACCTCCGCTCGACCCTGTACACCAAGGTCGTGCTCGCCCTGCTGACCCGGCGCGACGCCGCCGACGTCCTCGACACCCAGCGCTCCGAGCACCTGCGCGCCATGCGCGTGCTCACCGACCGCAAGCGCAAGGGCGATCTGGCCGACCAGTTGATCTGCGACCATGCCCTGTTCCATCTGGAGGCCGACCTCCGATGGCTGGAACTGACCGCCGCACGTCTCGACAGACTTCGCACGGAGGTGGTCGCATGATCCCGCCCGACGGCTCCCTGCTCGTCGCCCGGGACCTGCACAAGTCCTACGGCCCCACCGCCGCCCTCGACGGCGCGGCCTTCTCCGTCCACCCCGGCGAGGTCGTCGCCGTCATGGGCCCCTCCGGCTCCGGCAAGTCCACCCTGCTGCACTGCCTCGCCGGGATCGTCCGGCCCGACTCCGGCTCGATCACCTACGCCGGACGCGAGCTGACCACCATGAGCGACACCGAGCGCAGCGCCCTCAGGCGCGGTGAGTTCGGCTTCGTCTTCCAGTTCGGCCAGCTCGTCCCGGAGTTGACCTGCGTGGAGAACGTGGCGCTGCCGCTGCGGCTGAACGGCACGCCGCGCAAGGAAGCCGAACAAGCCGCGCTCACCTGGATGGAGCGCCTGGAGGTGGACGGCCTCCGGCGCAAGCGGCCCGGCGAGGTGTCCGGCGGCCAGGGCCAGCGGGTCGCGGTGGCGCGTGCCCTGGTCACCGGGCCCCGGGTGCTGTTCGCGGACGAGCCGACCGGCGCGCTGGACTCGCTCAACGGCGAGCGCGTGATGGAACTGCTCACCGACGCCGCCCGCTCCACCAGCGCGGCCGTCGTCCTCGTCACCCATGAGGCGCGGGTCGCGGCCTGGTCCGACCGCGAGATCGTCGTGCGCGACGGCCGGTCGCGGGACATGGAGCGCAGCGCATGAGTGTGCGGCGGTACGCCCGTGACCTGGGGATGGGGGCCCGGTTCGCCGTGACCGGGGGGCGCGAGGGGTGGGTCCGTACGGCGCTGACCGCGGTCGGCGTCGGTATGGGCGTGGCGCTGCTGCTGCTCACCACCGCGCTGCCCGGCGTCGTCTCCGCGCGCCACGCGGTGGAGGAGGCCCGGACCGACTACACGTTCGCCGTGCACCCGCTCCCCAAGGGCGACGACACCCTGCTGCTGGCGGACACCGGCACCTGGTGGCGGACCGAGTCCATCCGCGGCCGCCTCCTCGAACCCGAGGGCCCGAAGGCATCGCTCCCTCCCGGCGTCGGCCGCTTGCCGGCCAAGGGCGAGATGCTGGTCTCCCCCGCGCTGGGCGAACTCCTCGCCTCCGGCGACGCCGGGCTGCTGCGCGAGCGGCTGCCGTACCGGATCACCGGGACCATCGGCGCCAAGGGGCTGCTGGGTCCGCGCGAACTCGTCTACTACGCGGGCGCCGAGGGGCTGAAGCCGAAGGCCGGGGGTGCCCGCACCGAGCGGCTGCGCGCCTTCGGCGACCCGCAGCCGGACACCGCACAGGCCGACCCGGTGCTGGTGATGATGGTGCTGGTCGTGTTCGTGGTGCTGCTGATGCCGGTCGCGGTGTTCATCACCGCCGCCGTGCGCTTCGGCGGCGAGCGGCGCGACCGCAGGCTGGCCGCGCTGCGGCTGGTGGGCGCCGACGGCCGGACAACCCGGCGGATCGCGGCGGGCGAGGCGCTGGCCGGCTCGCTGATCGGGCTGGTGGTCGGCGCCGGGCTGTTCCTGGCCGGGCGGCAGCTCGCCGGATCGGTGACGGTCATGGGCGAAAGCTTCTACCCCGCCTACCTCGACCCCTCTCCCCTGCTGGCCCTGCTGGTCGCGCTCGCGGTCCCGGCCTGTGCGGTGCTGGTCACCCTGCTGGCCATGCGCGCCGTGGTCGTCGAGCCGCTCGGTGTGGTCCGCGCCGCCGTGCCCGCCCGGCGCCGGCTGTGGTGGCGGCTGCTGCTGCCGCCGGCCGGCCTGGCACTGCTCTACCCGATGACCGGCCAGGGCCACTCGGGCGGTGACTTCAACCAGTACCTCGTCATCGCCGGTGTCCTGCTGCTCCTGGTCGGCGTCACCGCGCTGCTGCCCTGGCTGGTGGAGCGCGCCGTGGCCCGCCTCGATCCGGGCCCGCTGTCCTGGCAACTGGCCGTGCGCAGGCTCCAGCTGAGCAGCGGTACGGCGGCCCGAACGGTCAACGGTGTCGCGGTCGCCGTGGCCGGCGCGATCGCCCTCCAGATGCTCTTCGCCGGCGTGCAGGGCGAGTACGAGAAGGACACCGGGAAGGACCCCTCCCGCGCCCAGCTGGAGATCGCCCTCTCCGACCACGGCCGGGTGGGCCCGGCCGCCGCCGCGGTCGCCCGGACCAGGGGGGTGCGGGCCTCGGTGGGTCTGGCGAGGGCCCCGCTCGGCGAGAAGCCGCGGGACGCGGACGCCGCGCTCGACGTGATCATGGGCGACTGCGCCTCGCTGCGGGAGCTGGCGCACCTGCCGTCGTGCCGCGACGGCGACACCTTCGCCCTGGCCGGTCCCGAGTACGCCACCGACTTCGACCGCGCCTCCCGTGCCGCCGTGCTGCGCCCCGGCCACGACGCCTACATCGACCCCGCGTACTCGGATGTCCAGGGCCTGTCGGTCCCGGTCGCGGTGCCGGAGCACCTGCGCTGGGCGACGGCCCGGAAGGACTCGCTGATGCCCCGCGCCAACGGCCTGCTGGTCACCCCGGCCGCGTTCCCGAAGGCCGCCGAACCGGCACTGTCCGGCGAGGTCTTCGTGCGGATGGACCGGGCGCTGCCGGACGTGCAGGAGTACGTGCGCAACACCGCCGCGCGGGTCGACCCGGTCGCGGAGGTCATGGCCGTGACGCCGACCGAGACGTCCGCCCGGTTCACGTCGCTGCGCACCGGCATGCTGATCGGCGCCTCGTGTGTGCTGGTGCTGGTCGGGGCGAGCCTGCTGGTCTCCCAGCTGGAGCAGTTGCGCGAGCGGCGCAGACTGCTGTCGGCGCTGGTCGCGTTCGGCACCCGGCGCCGCACGCTCGGCCTGTCGGTGCTGTGGCAGTCGGCCCTCCCGATCGCGCTGGGCCTGCTGCCGGCCTCGGCCGTGGGCGTGGGACTGGGCGCGGTGCTGCTGCGCATGTCGGCGGCCGAGGTGAGGGTGGTCTGGCCCGACGTGCTGGCGCTGGCAGGCGTCGGCGCGGGCGTCGTCCTTTCGGTCACCCTGCTCACCCTGCCGCCCCTGCTGCGCATGACCCGCCCCGACGGGCTGCGCACCGAGTAGGGACTCAGCCCTCCGCGCCCACGATCCGTACCGGCAGCGGGGTCATCGCCTCGCGCAGGGCCGCGGCCAGCTCCTCGTACTCGGCGGAGCGGGCCGCGGCCGTGCGCATGGCGAGGGCGATCCGGCGGCTCGGGGCCGGAGCGGCGAAGGAGCTGGTGAGGACCTTGCTGCCGCGGGTCGCCTCCAGCCGTGTCGCGGTGCGCGGCAGCAGGGTGCAGCCGAGGCCGCCCGCGACCAGCTGAACCAGGGTGGAGAGCCCGGCGGCGGTCGTGGTGACCGGCGCCGCGCCGCCGCCCCGGATCTCCCGGCCGGCCTCCCGGCAGATCTCCAGCGCCTGGTCGCGCAGGCAGTGGCCCTCGTCCAGCAGCAGCAGGTTCAGCTCGCGCAGCGTCTCGCGCGGGATGCCGCTGCGGCGGCCGAGTTCATGGCCGAGCGGCGTGACGAGCACGAAGTCCTCGTCGAACAGGGGGAGTTCACTCACACCGGGCACACCGAGCGGCACGGCGAGCAGCAGGAGGTCCAGCCGTCCGGACTGCAGGCCCTCGAGCAGGCTGGCGGTCTGCTCCTCGTGCACCTGGAGGTCGAGCTGCGGATAGCGCTCGTGCACCAGGTGCAGCACGGTCGGCAGCAGATAGGGGGCGACGGTCGGTATGGCGCCGAGCCGCAGCACCCCGGTGAACGGCGCCCGCACCGCCTCGGCCTCCTCCAGCAGCGCTGCCATCTCGGCCAGCACCGCCCTGGCCCGCACCGCGAGCCGCTCCCCCGCGGACGAGAGCAGTACCTTGCGGGTCGTACGCTCCACCAGGGCCACACCGAGGGTCTTCTCCAGCGCGGCGACCGCCCCGGACAGCGCCGGCTGGCTCATCCCGACGGCGGCGGCCGCGTCCCGGAAGTGCAGGTGCTCGGCGACCGCGGTGAAGGCCCGCAGTTGCGCCAGGGTCGGCTGCTTCCGCTTGCCACTACTGATGGTCACTGATAGCCACCTCCGATCAACCGGACCGAGTGTAGCTATTTCACTAATCAATCCACCCTGTGCCACCATCGGCCCCGTCCAACCCATGGGAGACATCCCGCAAGCTGGGGTGCCCCCGCGCTGCAAGGAGAGCACGTGCTCACTGTCGGTGACAAGTTCCCCGAGTTCGAACTGACCGCCTGCGTCTCGCTGGAGAAGGGCAAGGAGTTCGAGACGATCGACCACAAGACCTACGAGGGCAAGTGGAAGATCGTCTTCGCGTGGCCCAAGGACTTCACCTTCGTGTGCCCGACCGAGATCGCCGCCTTCGGCAAGCTGAACGACGAGTTCGCCGACCGTGACGCGCAGGTCCTCGGCTTCTCCGGTGACTCCGAGTTCGTCCACCACGCCTGGCGCAAGGACCACCCGGACCTGACCGACCTGCCGTTCCCGATGATGGCGGACTCCAAGCACGAGCTGATGCGCGACCTGGGCATCGAGGGCGAGGACGGCTTCGCCAAGCGTGCCGTCTTCATCGTCGACCAGAACAACGAGATCCAGTTCACCATGGTGACCGCCGGCTCCGTCGGCCGTAACCCCAAGGAGGTCCTGCGGGTCCTCGACGCCCTCCAGACGGACGAGCTGTGCCCGTGCAACTGGAGCAAGGGCGACGAGACCCTGGACCCGGTCGCGCTGCTGGCCGGTGAGTGACCCATGTCGCTCGACTCGCTGAAGTCCCGCGTCCCGGACTACGCCAAGGACCTGAAGCTCAACCTGGGCTCGGTCATCGGCAACTCCGACCTGCCCGCCCAGCAGCTCTGGGGCACCGTGCTGGCGACCGCGATCGCCTCGCGCTCCCCCATCGTGCTGCGTGAGCTGGAGCCGGACGCGAAGGCGGCCCTCTCGCCGGAGGCGTACGGCGCGGCCAAGTCCGCCGCCGCCGTCATGGCGATGAACAACGTCTTCTACCGCACCCGGCACCTGCTGTCGGACCACGAGTACGGCACCCTGCGCGCCGGTCTGCGGATGAACGTCATCGGCAACCCCGGCGTCGACAAGGTCGACTTCGAGCTGTGGTCCTTCGCGGTCTCCGCGATCAACGGCTGCGGTATGTGCCTCGACTCGCACGAGCAGGTGCTCCGCAAGGCCGGTGTCGAGCGCGAGGTGATCCAGGAGGCGTTCAAGATCGCCTCGGTGATCCAGGCGGTCGGCGTCACCCTCGACGCCGAGGCCGTCCTCGCCGAGTAGTACCCCCGCCCGAAGGCCCCGCTCACATCTGGTGAGCGGGGCCTTCGGTGGTTTCGCGGGCGTCCTCGGGGGCGGTGTCCCCGGACGGCTCCGCGAGGGCCCGGACCGGGGGCTCGTCCTCGGCCGTCGCGGCAGCCGGGTCCCCTATCTCCGTCACCGGCCGGTCCAGCTCGGCCGAGTACTTCCGCAGGTAGCCCACGACCGTGTTCGTCACCGCGACCAGCGGGACGGCGACGACCGCTCCGCCGATGCCGGCCACCATGCCGCCGGCCGCGACCGTGAGGACCACCGCGAGCGGGTGGACCCGGACCGCCCGGCCCAGGATGAACGGCTGGAGGACGTGGCCCTCGATCTGCTGGACCGCGAGCACCACGACCAGCGTCATCAGGGCGGTGAAAACGCCCTGCGTCACCAGCGCGACCACGATGGCCAGCGCCCCGGAGGCGACAGCGCCGACCAGTGGGATGAAGGAGAACAGGAAGATGAAGACCGCCAGCGGCACCGCCATCGGCACATCGAGGAAGTAGATGCCGAGGCCGATGAATATGGCGTCGATCAGGGCGACCAGCACGGTGCCGCGCACGTACGCGGTCAGGGTGGCCCAGGCGCGCGGACCGGCACCGGCCACGCCCGGACGGGCGGCGGCGGGCACCAGCTTCAGGAACCACTCCCAGATCCGCCTGCCGTCGTAGAGCAGGAAGAGCGTGGAGAAGAAGACGAGCAGGATTCCGGTCAGCGCCTCGACGACGACCTGAACGCCTTCCAGACCGGCGGACGTTATCTGGTCGGTGTTGGCTCCGACGGCCTCGCGGAGGTTCTTGGCGATCTGGTTGATCTGCTTGTCGGTGACGTGGAACGGACTCTTCAGCAGCCAGTTGCGCAGATCGTCGATGCCGTTCTGGATCTGGCTGGAGAGGGTGTCGATGTTCTCCATGACCTGCCAGGTCACGAACCAGCCGAGCAGCCCGATGATCACGAAGCCCGATATGGCGGTGAGCGCCGTCGACGGGCCGCGTGGCATGCCGTACCGCATCAGCCGGGCCACGGTGGGCTGCAGCAGCGCGGTAACCAGCAGGGCGACCACGAACGCGAACACCACGAGTTGTACGGCGCTGATCACCCGCATCAGCACCCAGACCGTGCCGGCCAGCACCAGCAGCCGCCAGCCCGCCTCGGCCGCGACCCGCACTCCCCACGGCACGGCGTGGGCGGGGTCGGGACGCTGGGCGGTCGGAGCCGGGCGCGGCGCCGGTACGGCAACCGGCTCAGGGGGCCCCTCGGGTCCCGCGTGCTCCTTCTGGACCTCGGCGCGGCGCTCGTCCAGGCGCTCGCTCATCTCGGTCAGTCCGGCACCGAGCCGTCCGAGCCATCCTGGCATTCGCGTCATGTTCCGTACCCTTCCCCCGCGTCCCGGGCCCACTCCGGCGCGCTTCGTCACGCCGGGGAGCCGTGCGAGGACGACCGTACCGCGCGAAAGCCCCTCACCCCGTGAGGGGGAGGGGCTGCGCGCGGCCGGGTGCCCGGAAGCCGCTCTAGTACCAGTGGTTGGCCTGCCAGAAGGTCCATGCCTCACACGGGCTGCCGTAGCGGCTGTCCATGTAGTTGAGGCCCCACTTGATCTGGGTGGCCGGGTTGGTCTGCCAGTCGGCGCCCACCGAGGACATCTTGGAGCCGGGCAGGGCCTGGAAGAGACCGTAGGCACCGGAGGAGGCGTTCACGGCACGGTAGTTCCAGCTCGACTCGTGGTCGACGATGTTGCTGAAGCACTGGAACTGGCCGGCGCCCACCATCTGACGGGCCATGGCCTGGATCTGGGCGACGGAGTAGCTGCTCTGGGGAGCGAAGCTGGAGGCGTCGCGGACATCGCTGCGGCTGGCGGCGGCGGCCTTGGTCTCGGCACGCTCCTTGGCCAGCTCGGCCGCCTTCTCGGCGTCCTTCTTCTTGGCGATGGCCGTCTCGGCGGCGGCCTTGCGGGCCGCTGCCTCCGCGTCCTTCTTGGCGCTGGCGTCGGCCGCGATGGCCTGCGCGTCCGCCTGCTGCGTCAGGGACGCGGTCTGAACCTGCGCCTGCTGATCCGCGGGGAGCTCAGCGAGAAGCGTGGTGTCGGCAGCCGTCGGCTCGGCGTCGTTGTTCTGCGCGACGCTGCCCGAGGCAACTCCGACGACGCTTCCTACGGCGGTGACCGCGGTGGCGGAGGCCACTGCGAATCCCCGGACCGAAATCCGGCTCACACGGTTTCCTTCCAGCATCGCCCGCTTCGGTGACCGTGGCGGACGCAATCGTGCCCCCGACACTGGCCTCCCAACTGAAGGGTCACAGGAGACACGGGCCCGGTGGGAACTCCCGCACGGGGAGCGCCGCGTGATGCTCGGGCGGCATACGACGACGCTATGGAGTTGGCGACTTGCTCCGTGGATCGCGCCTGCCGGGGGGCTGGAACGTGCCTCGGGGTACAGGTGTGTCGTATGCGGGGCCTGACAGGACAGAGACTCTGCCGTAACCCGGTGGCGAGTGGCAATTCCGGGTGCCGTGTGAAAGCTCACACCTCGTTTGGCCCAAGGGGATTCAGGAAATACCCGCGCACGCGGACGCCGCCCGGCTAAGCTCTTCTGCTTCTCCGGGCGGCGCCTGTGGTTGTCCGAGGACGGGTCAGATGTGCCCGTCCTCCAGCATTTCGGTCACCAGCGCCGCGATCTGGGACCTTTCGGACCGGTTCAGCGTGACGTGCGCGAAGAGCGGATGCCCCTTCAGCTTCTCCACGACGGCCACGACGCCGTCGTAGCGGCCGACACGCAGGTTGTCCCGCTGCGCCACGTCATGGGTGAGCACCACCCGCGAGTTGGCGCCGATCCGCGAGAGCACCGTCAGCAGCACGTTGCGTTCCAGCGACTGCGCCTCGTCCACGATCACGAAGGCGTCGTGCAGCGAGCGGCCGCGGATGTGGGTGAGCGGGAGGACCTCCAGCATCCCGCGCGCCGTGATCTCCTCGATGACCTCCCGGCTGGTGACCGCGGAGAGCGTGTCGAAGACCGCCTGGGCCCAGGGGCCCATCTTCTCCGACTCGCTGCCCGGCAGGTAGCCCAGTTCCTGCCCGCCGACCGCGTACAGCGGCCGGAAGACCATCACCTTCTGGTGCTGGCGGCGCTCCAGGACCGCCTCCAGGCCGGCGCACAGCGCCAGCGCCGACTTGCCGGTGCCCGCGCGGCCACCCATGGAGAGGATGCCGACGTCCGCGTCGAGCAGCAGGTCGAGCGCGATGCGCTGCTCTGCGCTGCGGCCCTTGATACCGAAGGCCTCCCGGTCGCCGCGCACCAGCCGGACGTTGCCGTCCGGGGTGACCCGGCCGAGCGCCTTGCCGCGCTCGGACTGGATGGTCAGTCCGGTGTGCACGGGCAGTTCGGCCGCCTCGGGGACGAACACGCGGCCTTCCTCGAAGAGGATGTCCACCTGTTCGCCGGGAAGCGTCAGCTCGGACATGCCGGTCCAGCCGGAGGAGTCCGTGATGGCGAGTTCGGCGCGGTACTCCTCGGCCAGCAGACCGACCGAGGACGCCTTGATCCTGAGCGGCAGGTCCTTCGACACGACGGTGACGTCGAACCCCTCGGCCTGGAGATTCCGGGCCACCGCGAGGATGCGGGAGTCGTTGTCCCCCAGGCGGTAGCCGCTGGGCAGCACGCTGGGGTCCGAGTGGTTGAGCTCGACACGGACGGTCCCGCCGAGTTCCCCGATCGGGATGGGGGCGTCGAGTCGGCCGTACCTGACCCGGTAGTCGTCCAGCAGGCGCAGGGCCTGGCGGGCGAAGTACCCGAGTTCGGGATGGTGCCGCTTGGCCTCCAGCTCGGTGACCACGACGATCGGGAGCACTACCTCGTGCTCCTCGAACCGGGTCACGGCGTTGGGGTCGGCCAGCAGGACGCTGGTGTCGAGAACATAGGTGCGCCGGTCGGGCTTGTGGCGCTTTGTGCTGGTCACCACGGAAGGACGTACCCCCTCGGATGAGGTCGGGGAGCGACGAGGTGGAACCGGGCCGGTCTGCGGTCCCCGCGCGCGGCGGGCCGCTGACCGGCCCTCCGCCACTGCTGCCGTACGTACGAGGCACGGTCGGGCTGGTGCAAAGGACCTCCCGGGCGGGCGACCCCGTGCCGCCCGCTGAGTCCGACGCCCGTGGTTCGGGTGTCGGCCTGAGAGCGTTATGCCCTCGAAGTCGCACGCCCATGCAGAAGCGGCCACCGGCAGGCCGGTGAACTCCTTGTTACTTCCGGGCGGGGCCGGGTACACCGTGAGCACCCCGCCGGACGGGTGCCGACGGGGTGCTCGTGGTGTCCTGATGCGGGCGGGCTGCCCGGGTCAGCCGCCGTAGCGGCGGTGCCGGGCGGCGTAGTCGCGCAGGGCGCGCAGGAAGTCGACCTTGCGGAAGGCCGGCCAGAAGACGTCGCAGAAGTAGTACTCCGAGTGGGCGGTCTGCCAGAGCATGAACCCGGAGAGCCGCTGTTCGCCACTGGTTCGGATGACCAGGTCGGGATCGGGCTGGGCGCCGGTGTAGAGGTGCCGGCCGATCATGTCGACGTCGACGGACTCGGCCAGCTCCGCCATGCCGACGCCTCTGTCCTGGGCGTCGGCCAGCATGGCGCGCACGGCGTCGGCGATCTCCTGGCGGCCGCCGTAGCCGATGGCGACGTTGACCACTATGCCGTCGACGTGGGCGGTGCTCTCCTCGGCCTGTTTGAGGGTCCGCTGCATCCCGGCGGGCAGGAGGTCACGGGTGCCGACGTGGTGCACGCGCCAGCGGCCGTCCTCGGCGAGGGTGCGCACGACCCCGTCGATGATGTCGAGCAGGGGGCCGAGCTCGTCCTGCGGGCGGTCGAAGTTGTCCGTGGAGAGCAGCCAGAGGGTGACGACCTTGACGTCGGTCTCGTCGCACCAGCCGAGGAACTCCTCGATCTTCTCGGCGCCGGCCCGGTGGCCGTGGACCGTGCTGGACCCCGCTGCCTTCGCCCAGCGTCGGTTGCCGTCCATGATGACGCCGATGTGCTCCGGCACCGACGCGTGGTCCAGGTGGCCTTCCACCCGGCGTGCGTAGACCCTGACCAGCAGGCCGCGCAGCTTGTCGCGCAGGTTCACGTGAGAGCCCCTCCAAAACACCGCGGTTGCGGTTCCCGCGGACGCCGAGCCTAACCCGCGCCGCGCGCGCCCAAGAAAAACGGGCCGGTCCGTGGGGGGGGGAGACGGACCGGCCCGAGGGGGGGTTTCCACCATAACCCTTCGTGAGGATGGAAGCGCGACCCGGCGCGCCACAACTACGCTGCGGAGTCATCCGGCGACGTCACGGCGAGCGCGGAATCCTCGGTTCAGGGGCATCCGGGGGTCGATCCACAGCGGATTCCCAGGCGATCCGCCTTCTCGGCGAACGATCATCAGGTTTTCGCGCCATTCGGGCGACCCCGGCGCTCCAGGACCGGGGTACCTCCCACGGACGACCCCGCCGACGAACAGTGACTTGACCATTCCGCTAAGCGACGACCTCGGCGGCAGCCGGTCTCCGGGCCACGAAGCAGCCGGCGCGCACCACTACTCGACCCGGGGGGAACGGTGTCACGGGGCTTTCGGGGCCTGGCCGTCGAGGACCAGGAGCACGAACCCCTCCTCGTCGGGCTCACCCACCCGCACGAAGCCGTGCTTCTCCAGCAGGGCGACGGAGGCGGTGTTGCCGGCGAAGGGGTCGGCGTACAGGGGGCGGACGGGCTCCTCGGCGAGGAAGAGGCCGAGGGCGCGGGTGCCTGTGCCCCGGCGCCAGTAGGGGCGGCCCAGCCAGTAGCCGACGAAGCGCCTGCCGTCTTGCGTCCAGGAGACGACGTTGCCCGCCACCTCGCCGTCCACGGTGACCGTCCGCACCAGGCAGTCGGGGTCGGGGAGGATGCGGGTGCGCCAGTGGGTGAGGAAGGCATCCCGGGGGCGCGGGGTGAAACGGGACCGGCGGACGGCCTCCGGGTCGTGTTCGAAGGCGAGGAAGATCTCGAGGTCGTCCTCGGTCACGCCCCGCAGGCGGACTTCTGCTGTCTCGGCTGTCATGGTCCGGAGTGTGGCAGGGGGTACTGACACTCGCGTGCGGCCTGGGGACGGTGGGTACGGTCCCGGCGGAGGTGGGGCGGGATGGCGCGCTGGCGGGACGGCTACGGGACTCTGACGGTGCATCGGCCGGGGGGCGAGGTGTGTGTGCCGCTGGAGCTGGCGGTGTCCTACCGGGCACGCACCCGCGGGCTGCTCGGGCGGGACGCGGTGAAGGGGGCGCTGCTGCTGTCGCCGGCCGCGAGTGTGCACACCTTCGGGATGCGGATGGCCATCGACGTGGCGTACCTGGACCGTACGCTCCGGGTGCTGGCCGTGCGCACGATGGCGCCGGGGCGCCTGGGGCTGCCCCGCCTCCGGTCCCGGCACGTACTGGAGGCCGGGGCCGGGGTGATGGCCGGGTGGGGACTGGCGGCGGGGGTGTCGGTGTCCGTGGGCTAAGGGCTGTCCCGTAATCACTGGTGGATCGGCGGGCGGCGTCAGGTGCGGTCCGACCAGGGTCATGGAGCGGGTCGGGGACCCGGTGCAGACCGCCGAGGCGTCCGGGGTCGGCTCCTGGTCGGAGATCCTCCGGCCG
>NZ_JBSFFI010000026.1:0-84492 GCF_053596035.1 Streptomyces sp. NPDC001781
CCTGGAAACCCGCTCCGCGGGTTTCCAGGCGCGAGCGCCTGGAATGCAAGAATTCCGCAAGCGGAATTCAAAAGAGCCATAAAACGCTGACGCGTTTTATGGCAATTCCCGCTTCGCGGGAATTTGCATTTCCGCTTCGCTTCAATGCTGCGGGCCGCGCGCGGCCCGCCGAGGGTGTCCGCTTCGCTCCCACCCTGAACCGGCTTGCGCCGGGCAGCTGGAGGGGGAGGGGTCGTTGCATCAAATTCTTCATCGGGTAGGATCACGAGCTGGTGTCTCATCACCCCCGGAGAGCCGACCTCATGGCAAGCAGCTCTGGGAACACGGCATCGAACTGATTGAAATTTATCTTGACTGTCTGTCAGTCATGCATGTGACTCAGCTTTCTGACGGCTAATCTGGAGTGGCTGACCGATTACGCTCTAGTGCGCCAGGTCATGTCAGAGGCGGGCATTAGTTGAGCCGGACTGTCGATGCAGCAAACCGGCTTGCCGAGGTGACGCATCGGGTAAAATCACGAACAGATTGGTACCCTTCCCTGAATGGAAATGTATGGCGCCGTGGTGGTCACCGAATCGGCAGGCTTCTTGTCGCCGGCGGTGAGCTCGGCACCATGGTTGTCACCGGGTACACCGAGCCTTCCGCTCACCTTCGAGGGGTGCGTGCAGACGGGTAGACGATGCCGGTCCCTGTGTTTCTGGATCAGATATCGGGCTCGGGTGGCTGTGGCTGATTCAAGAGGTTCAGCTCGGTGGCGCGGCCGGGTGGCACCTGGCGGCACGCCGCCTACGGCTGCGGGTCACTCGTGGCGGGTCTTGGCCGGTGGTGCCAGAGCCCCGATGGCGTCAGCCGACAGTGTGCTCCCGTAAGCAGGAAGACATCCGGCTATCCGATCGCCGGGCGTCCCGACCAGCTGTTCACCGAGGACGCCCTCACGCTGATCCACACGACCCCGCGCGGCTACCCGCGAGCGGTCAACAACCTCTCCTTGCAGGCCCTCGTCGACGAGGCCGCCGCCCGCGCTGCCGTGGGCGAGGTGGTCGGCGACTGAGAACTCATCTCGTCTGGCCGGGAATCGGTAGCCGAGCCTACGGACCAGCCACGGGGTTTGCAGGCTTCGCTCCGGGTGCGCACGGTCGCGGGTGCGCATGCTCGGATGTGGGGCGGATGCCAGCAGGAAGGAAGGCCAACCATGATCCTCCCGAAGGTCAGAGACCCTCGCTTCGTGACGATCCGCCGCGGTGGGACCCTTACTGATTCCGATCACCATCTCCTCGCCCTTTGGGCGGCAGCCTGCGCGGAGCACGTCCTTGAACTCTTCGAGTCGGCTCAGCCTGAGGACCCAAGACCGCGCCAGGCGATCGAGCATGCCCGCGCCTGGGTGCGTGGCGAGGTCAGGATGGTGCAGGCCCGCGCGGCAGGCGGCCATGCAATGGGCGCGGCTCGAGACCTGCGTGGCGCAGCACGGCATGCCGCTTACGCCGCCGGCCAAGCCGCAGTCGTCGCACACGTCGCCGCGCACGAGCTCGGTGCGGCTGCTTATGCGATCAAGGCCGCACGCGCTGCCGTGCCAAGAGGCGAGAGTGAGGCCGCAGGACGACTCGAGTGCCAGTGGCAGCGCGACCAGCTCCCGGAGGCGATTCGCGAGCTCGTACTTGACGACCAGCGAGTGCGCAACGACATCTGCTGGTCAGCGTTTGAATGCTGAGGCTGATCTACCGGCACCTTGCCGAAGAAAACGACACCTCACCGACGACGGCCCCGCCGGAACACCAACCGGCGGGGCGCCGTCGTCAGAGTTCGGCATCGTGAACGCCGCGCTCGTCGGCATTTTCAACGCCGGGCAACATGCGGGGGGAGCCGGTACAGGGTCTGCCGGGCGGGGTGGTCTGCGCGCGGAGGTGCAGGTGGCCCCGTCCGGATTCGCGGTGTTCCAGCCGCTGTGCGTGCGGCAGGGGGTGCCGCTCGGGCGACGCGCTGTAGTGCGGTGCTGTGCGGGTCAGGCGATCTGGTGTCTGTCGACTTCCGGGAAGTGGCTCAGGGCTTTGGGTGTGTTGTCGTCGAGGGTGGCGTCGGTTGTCCTGCGCAGGGCTGGGCTGATGGACGGGGCGGCGGGGGTGGTGGTGCGGTCGTCCTCGGGTTGGGCGATGCGGTAGCCGGTCTCCGGCCGGGCGCGCATCGCTTCGGGGGCATTGGGTTCAGGTGGGTATCGGCTTGTCGTGTCACACGTCGGCTGTTGTCCGGGGCGGCGAGGGTGGAGGGTGTGTGACGAGTCTGGCAGCTCATTGGATCAGGTCGGTGTGCGGATGCTCGGGGGAGGTCGGGCAGACGTAGATCTGCATGTTGTCGGTGCTGCCGACTTCGACCTTGGTCGGCTGCGAGGGGCTCTGGCCGCAGCAGCTACCGACGGTGCTGGCGGCATGGGCGGCGGCCTGTTCTTCGCACGGCGCCCAGCTGTGTCCCTCACCGCCGTCCCATTCGTAGGAGGCGATGGTCAGCAGCGGGACCATCTGCACATCACAGACAGTGCAGTATCGGGGGTTGGGGTCGGTGCGGCCCCACGGAGGCCAGCCGCCGACCTTCCAGCCGGGCGCGTCAGCCAGATGGACGTCATAGAAGTCCCGCGGACAGTCCGCGTGCTCGGAGCTGTCCATGTCGGCGTCGGCCGCCTGCCATCTGCTCCGGTCCTCCACCATCCGCAGCATCTGCGGGCTCAGATCGAGGCTGTTGGGGTACTCGGTGATCGCTTCCGGTGCCAGCACGCACGGCTCCGGCAGATAGCCGTCATTGTTCACCTCGTACGGTTCGGGCGGTGCGGGGAGGATGTCGACGACTTCGGCGGCGGACCGCCAGAACAGTGCGGTCGACGGCTTGTGATCCGGATCGTGGTCGTAGGGGCACCACAGAACCTGGAGCAGATCGGCCTGTCCGGGCGGTCGCAGCAGGGGTATGTCCCGCAGGTACAGCTGGGCCACGGGCAGCATGGGGACCGGGCAGTCCGCGGGCGGCGGATCGGCGGCGAGTCGCTCCGCGAGCATCGCGGTGTTCCGTTCCTTGGCCGCCGCCTCCTGGGGCGTCATGCCACCGCGACTGTGATCACCGTGCCACCGGGCCCGCATGCGCCTTGTGAGACGTACTTCGGCCGGCGACTCGCGGAATCCGCTGTCCACGTGCAGGTGCGAGGCTTCGCAGTGCGGCCATGGCTCCTTCGCCGGCCACAGCAACGGCCCGCCGACCGAGCTCTGCCCTGGCGAAGGCGACCCGGGGCGGGGGTGGAGGCGAATCGCGGGACGTGCCAGCGGCGTCAGTTCGGGGAAGACGGCGGTCACGTCCACGGGCCGCGGCGGGGTCGTACGTACGAAAGCCATGCCGGTGATCCTGTCACCAGCCGCTGACAACCCCTTGGCCGCCTCAACCAGCCTCGATGATTGCGGTGTTCGGCTGGTCAGGTCCAACGTATGCGGCCCCGTGCCACATCGGCAGTAGGTCCGCCTGTGTGGCAACCAGCGGGCTTCGGCCCCGGCCGTCACTCGATCAGGGGTCGCGTCGCCCGGCCAGGGTGGCGGCGGCGGGTTCGAGCTGGGCGACCTGGCCGTCAGTGGGGACCTCGGCCGTCATGTCGCTCCCTCCTCCCATCTCGCCGGCTGTGGTGTTGAGGGTGGGTGTGCTTGTCCCGCGGCCGATCGCGGGGTCGATCTTCTTGATCTCTGATCGGGCAGGTCGGCGAGGTGGGTGGCGGTGAACCTTCCGGGTCGGGTCCACGTCTTCCTGTGCGACCGCCCCCTCACGCGCAGGAGTATCGGACCATGGACGGCAAGGTTGTTGAGCGGACCGGCGAGCCCCACCACGTCGTGAGACCGTGGTGGGCGGGCCTGGGAACGTGGGGGGCTGTCGCGCTGATCGTTTTCGGGGGCGTCGCGGCAGCATGGGTCTTTCTCGGGCTGCCCGGCGCTCCGTGGGAGCCTGCGTCCGGCTATCGCGGGGCCGGCAGGCTCATCGCCATCGGTCTGGTGATGGTGGGATGCACGCTGGTGAGCCGACGCCGTCGCCGAGCGGCGGCCGGTGAGGAGGCGGGTTCCTGAGTCGCGTGGTCTCCGCGTCCACTGGCGGTGCTCCAGGGCGCCGGGTCCGGGGGGTTGCACGGTGTCGGCCCTTGATGGCCATGGCCGTCAAGGGCGTGCGAGTTGCTTCGTCAGAACGCCGTGTGCGTGAACCAGCGGTCCAGGAGTGCTGTGTCTCCTGACATGTCGAAGACCGGCTCCCGGCGGGACCGGCGGCCGTACAGCAGCAACAGGAGGTCGGCGGCTGTTGTGCGGACTGTCGCGGAGGGCGTCTGGGCGCTGTCTGCGGGGTCGGACAGTAGCTGGAAGCCGTCCGGTTCGAGTCTGACCCGCCATTCCTCGCCGGTCGCGCCGCCGACGTCCGTGCATCCGAACACGAGGATGTCGCCGTCGCCGCGCAATTCGGTCACTCCAGGAGCGAAGAGACCCGCGTACGGCAGATTGACCAGGAACTCGTCGATGCCGTCCGCGGCCAGCGTGGGGTCGACGTCGAAGTCGCGGCCGACGGTGCGCTCCGCGTCCACCCGATGCACCAGGGTTTCGAACAGCATCCGTCGGGCCCAGAACCGCGCGTGGGGATCGGCGCCCCAGGTCCACATCGTCGCGGCGGGGTCGGTGTCGCGCAGGACTGCCGCAACTCCGGGTACGCCTGCTTTCAGCCAGTCGGCGTAGTTCCGTGCGTCCTCGGGCAGTCCCAACTGGACGTCTCGGCTGCGGGGAGCTTCCTGTACCCGCTGGGACAGCAGGGTGCAGAACCAGCGCTGCAGTGCTCCGACGTGCAGGGTGAGGTCGGTGAGTGTCCAGTGCGGGCAGGACGGTACGGCAGTGGCCGGGTCGGCATCTCGTAGCGCGTCGGCGAGTCGTCGGGTCTCCCGCTCGATCGCCTCCCGGTAGGTGTCGTATGGCAGGGGGTGTTCCGCCCGATTCGTGTTCGTCATGTATGGCCACCGTTCTGTGCCGTGTGCGTGGTGTGGCGATCAGTGTGCTGGCTGGAGCGTGCTCCAGGGCAATCCGGCATGGGAGTGGGCGGGCGGTACCGGAGTGGGCGGTGTGTTTGGGCGGCCTCTGTGGTTCTTCCCGGATGGGCTTCGGGCTGGGGTGCCTGTGACCGGTTGTGGGGGGCTGGTGGGGGGTGGTGTCGCAGGTCCCGGCCTTGTGTTCCTTCAGGCCGCAGTCGTGCGAGGTCTGTCCCGGTCCGTGGACGGCGTCGGGGGGTTGGTGGGTGTGCGTGTGCTGCGGGACGCGGTACCGGGCGTTGGCGTTGGCGTTGGCGTCGCCGGTGCGGGTGAAGGCGTTGGTGAACTGCTGCGGGGGGCCTTCGATGCCGGCAGGAGGGTCGTTGCGTGCTCCGTCCGGCCCGGCTTGAGGCAGTGCGGGTCGGGATGTCGCGTCACCGGCGTCCGTGTCGTCGGCCTCGGGGAGGTCTCCGGTCATCGTGTGCGCGTTCCGGCCGGTGGACTGTGTCGCTTCGTGTTCGGGTGAACGTCGTGAAACGGGGTAGCCGGGCTGCGGCCGTGTAGACCTCGTCTGAGGAGAACTTGTGAGTGAACCAGTAGGTCTGGGTGTCGAGGTGTCCGTGATCAGCTCCGATGCTGCGATCATCACTGTCTCTGGACAGCTCGACGCCGACACCGGCCTTCCCCTCCAGCATCACTTGGCCAGCCAGGTGGTGCACGGACGACGTCATCTGGTGCTGGATCTGGCGGATGTGCCGTTCATGGACTCCTCCGGGCTGCGTGTGATCATACGGACCGTCAACGAGATACGGAGCGTCGACGGATCCGTGTCCTTGGCCGCGCCCAGCCAGGTGGTGCGGCGGGTGCTCGATCTGACCGGGGTCGGCATGACCTGCGGGATATTCGACAGTGCGGACGCGGCCTGTGCAGCCCTTCTGGACCGCGAGGACGAGGTGCCGGATCGCGTGGCCTTGGACGTGGTGGATCGATAGCCGGTCCACCGTGCGCGAGCCCTGTGGGCATTCGGGGCTTGTCTCACTGCGAGCGGCTTCGGCGCGCATGAGGCGGTGCGGCGGTCTTTGGGGGGTGGCCGGCATCCCGGCGGCGGTTCGGCTCTGGCCGGGCGACCGCTGTTTCAGCGGTGCGGGGATCTGGGGTGGTGTCCGCCCGGCGGCCGGGCGGACGTCATCGCGGGTCGGGGAGGGGCGGGCAGCGCGGTGACGGCGGTGCGGAGTTCCTGGTCGCTGAGGACGGTCCGGTGGTCCCGGTGGGTGGAAAGCCGTAGATCGCGGGCGCCGGTGAGGTGCGGTGTGCGCCGTGCGGTCGGTGTGGCCGTGCCGGTGTGCACAAATCCGTGGAGTGCCTCGGCCAGGTCGGCGTAGCGGTCGTCGTCCGCGGTGAAGTGTGCGGCGACGTGCTCCGGCGCGGCCGGGGTGGCACCCGGATTGCCGGTGATCGCTCTCAGGGGGATGGCCGCCGGCCGTTTCGCGTGTTCGGCGTTCTTGATGGCCTCGTGCGCTGGTCCGGTGTGCGTGGCCGTCGGTTGTCCGCTTTCCGGGGGGGCAGGCAGGGGTGCAGCGGGCGGGGGTCCTTCTCTGTGGCCGCCGGGTCTCGCGCGGGTAGGCGGCGTGGCGGCTGCGGGACCTCGTTGACCGGATGCTGCTCAGGTTCGGCCGTCCGGTGCCTGCTCGGGTCCATCGTGTCCGCGGCGGGGGCCGGTGTTCTCGCTCCTGTCATTTTGTCGGTGCGCCGTATGTCGGGTGCTGGGGGGCTCCCGTGATCCGCCTCGTTCCGGCGTGCGTGCAGCGTAGTCACCTGATGGCCGGGGCCGTCTCGTCATCCAGTTGCGGTGTCGGTGCGTGTTCCGGCGGGCGTTCGGGGGGGTGTCAGCGGGCGCCGGTTGCTCGTCGGTCGTGCGCTGGGGTCCGGGTACGGTGTGGGGCTGGTGTTCGCGGTGTGTGGAACTGATGTCGCAAGAACTGTTATGCCCGAGAGTCCCTGCGGTCTCCCAGGTGTCAGGCCGAGCCGACACCCGTCAAGGACAGGGATTTTGTGATGAGTGCACAGCAGACGATCCGACCAGTGGCACTGGTGGAAGCAGCCCGGCGTGGTGATCCGGATGCGCAGGACGCCCTGGTCAGCGCCTATCTGCCGCTGGTCTACAACATCGTGGGCCGGGCGCTGAACGGTTCTGTGGACGTGGACGACGTGGTGCAGGACACCATGTTGCGTGCCCTGGACGGTCTCGGCGGTCTGCGTGATCCCCTCATCTTCCGCTCCTGGCTGGTGGCGATCGCCATGAACCGTGTCCGGAGCTACTGGCAGGACGTTCAGGGGGCGCCGGTGTCTGTGGAGGAGGCTCCCGAACTCGTCGATCCGGGCGCCGACTTCGTGGATCTGACTCTGGTGCGGCTGCAGTTGTCCGGGCAGCGGCAGGAGACCGCGCGGGGGACCCGCTGGCTGGAGCCGGACGACCGGGGGCTGCTGTCGCTGTGGTGGTTGGAGTGCGCGGGCGAACTGACTCGCGCCGAGGTGGCGACGGCGCTGGAGTTGTCGCCGCAGCATACGGCGGTGCGGGTGCAGCGGATGAAGGCGCGGTTGGAGTCGGCCCGGGTGGTGGTGAGGGCGTTGGACGCGCGGCCGCCTTGCGCGGAGTTGGGGGCGGTGTTGGAAAGCTGGGACGGGCGGCCCTCGGCGCTGTGGCGCAAGCGAATAGCCCGGCATGCCCGCGACTGTCTGCGCTGCGCGGGCCTGTGGAGCGGTCTGATGCCGGCGGAGGGGCTGCTGGCCGGGCTGGCGCTCGTCCCGGTGTCGGCGGGGTTGCTGGCCGCGCTGCGTTCGTCCGTCACGGCACTCGCGCCCACGGCAGCGCTGTCCTCGCTGGAAGCCGCGGGGCTCGGGGAGGGCTCCCGCGGGGTGGCCCGGCATCGTGCCCCGGCACAACGGGATGGAGCTGCGGGTGGTCGTGTCGCCGCGTCGGTGCGGCGGCGCAGGCGCTCACGACGGCGCGTGGCGGGTGGTGCGGTCTGTGCGGTCTGTGTGGTTTGTGTGGCCGGAGGCGGGTTGTGGCGCGCCGAGGTCGGTACCGGCTCCGGGCGGGAGACGGACACGGCTGCGCGCACCACGGCGGGGCTGCTGGCGACCCCTGCGGTCACGGGTGGGGCGGCGTCCGTGTCCGCGTCGTCCTCTGTCTCGGCGTCCCCGTCACGATCCGCTTCTGCGAGTTCAAGCCCCTCGCGCAGCCCCCGTGCGATCAGGCCGACGGTCTCGGCGGCTGTGAAGGCTCCACTGCGTCCGGCGCGCCCGGCGTCCCGTACGCCGCTTGCGCGGTCCGCTCCGTCGGGCACGGTGGCGCGGGTCATCGCCCTGGTGAACGACGAGCGTGCGAAGGCCGGCTGCGGTCCGGTCTCGGAGGACCGGCTGCTGGACGCGGCCGCGCAGGGCCACTCCGAGGACATGGGCACCCGCCGCTTCTTCGATCACACCAATCCTGACGGGGCCGGTCCGGATGCGCGCATCACCGCCGCCGGCTACCGCTGGTCGGCCTACGGGGAGAACATCGCCCAGGGGCAGCGGACTGCGGAGTCGGTGATGGCGGCATGGATGAACAGCCCGGGCCACCGGGCCAACATTCTGAACTGCTCGTTCAGGAACCTGGGGGTGGGGGTCCACGAGGGGTCCGGCGGCCCGTGGTGGACGCAGGACTTCGGTGCCCGGATGTGACGCGGCGTCCTCGTCGTGGGCGGGGGGTGTGAGGGGTTCTCCCGCCCTCTGGATCGTGAAGAGTTCTTGGCGAAGAGTTCTTTGCGGAGTGTGGCGGACGCGGTGAAGGGGCCGGACGGTGCGGAGGGTGAAGAGGACTCGGTTGTTCTGGATGCCGGGGGCTGTGTGCTTTGGCGCGTCCAGGTGCGTGTGCGGCTGGTCGGGCTGTTGCGCAGGCACGGCCTGTCGACGGCCGCCTGCGTCGGGGAGCGGCTGGAGGTGAAGTTCCGGTACGGCGAGCTGTCGTCTGGGCGGTCCTGGCGGGGGTCGTGTGCGGGCGATCCGGGGGCGCGGCGGGGTGCCGCTTTTCCGGGCGGCGGTGGTGGTTGCTGCTCCACTTGATGGTGTCGGGTGATTCGTTCATGTCGTTGCGCCGGGAGACGCCGGCGGTACCGGCGGTGGCTTCCGTGACGGCGTCGTGTTCCGGTCCGGGTTCGCCGGCTTCGTGGATGCCCGGGTTCTCGTGGCTGCGGCTCTGCCGGGCACAGTCCCGCCGGTCCGGTGCGCGCACGCTGTGTGGGGTGCTCCTGATCGTGTTCCGTGGTGCTTCGGGGGTGGCCGGCTGGTCGCTCGTGGTGACCGGGGCCGGTTCGGTCGGCGGGTGGGGCGTGACGGTGCCCATAGGAAGCAGGTCACGTCCTATCGCGCGTAGGAGGCGGGGTCATTCGTCGAGCGGCACCACACGCGTCGGATCGGGTCGTTCGGGTGTTTCGTGCGTATCGAGGTAGTAGGTCACATGCTTGCGTGGCGTTTCGTCCGCGTTTAAGAATTTTTCCCGTTGCCAGAGCAGTGGGCCGGACCGGGTGATCGCCTGGTGCCGGTTCGTTCTCTGCCCGGCGGTACCGGGGCCTCGCCCCGACGCCTTACAGACGCCGTGACCGTGTTCCGGGCCGGCGCCTCAACGACGTCCTTTGGAGAGACCCCCTCTTGAACAAGATCTTCGCCTCCCGCCGTCCTGCCCGTCTGCGCACCCTGGCCCTTGCCGGTCTGACCACCGCGGGTGCCGCGGTGGCCGGTGTGGCCCTGATGCCGGCCTCGGCGTCCGCCGCCGACGCGCACGTCACCCACACCGCCGCCGTGTCGCACGCCACCACGGGCACGAAGGCTTCCGGCAGCCTGGACGGCTGGATCAGGCAGTCGCTGGCCATCATGAAGGCCAAGCACATCCCGGGCAGCTACGACGGCCTGAAGCGCAACATCATGCGCGAGTCCGGCGGTGACCCCGACGCGCAGAACAACTGGGACGTCAACGCGCAGAAGGGCACCCCCTCCAAGGGCCTTCTGCAGGTGATCGACCCCACGTTCAAGGCCTACCACGTGGCCGGCACCGCCCACAGCGTGACCGACCCCGTCGCCAACATCACCGCGGCCGCCAACTACGCCGCCGACCGCTACGGCTCCATCGACAACGTCAACTCCGCGTACTGATCCGGCGCACCCCGCACGCACTGCCGCGACGGCCCCCGACCCCACCGGTCGGGGGCCGTCGCCGTGGTGCGGGCCGTGCACCGCCCGGGCGCAGCGGCGGCGACCACGGCGGCCCTGCGCCGACCATTCCGCTCTGAGCTGGCGCTTTGCGTGCGTGAGGTGGGAGGGCCCTTGGGACTGAAGGTGATCGCGGAGGGCGCTCGGCTCTCACCACAGGCGGGCCTGCATGAGCAGACGGCTGCGGACCGTTCCCACTCCCGGGTTCTCCTCCGTTCCCGGGCGAACCGCGACGAACAGGGTGTTCAGGGGCGGGACCTCCACGTCCAGCAGCTTGACGAGGTGGCCGGAGGCGAGTTCGGCCGCGCACAGGTACGTCGGCAGTACGGTCACGCCCGCCCCGGCCACGGCAGCGGCGAGGACGGCCCGCAGGTCCGGGACGACCACCGCGGGATGGCCGGCGGGACGGGCTTGGAAGACGGTCCGCCAGTAGCGGCGGATCAGCGGCATGTCCTCGGCGTAGCTGATCAGTGGAACACCCCGCAGGCGGGCGGCTCCTTCCGTGGCGAGTCGCGCGGTGCCGACGCGCCCGGCCCAGGAGGGGGCGGCGACCAGGACGAACTCCTCGTCGGTGAGGGGGACTGCGGCGATGTTGCGCCCGCGCGGGCGGACGGTGGAGATCACCAGGTCGAAGCGGCCTTGTGAAAGCCCCGCGAGCAGGTCCTCGGCCAGGCCCAGCGTGATCCGCAGCCGCAGTCCGTCCTCGACCAGAGGTGCCAGTGCGGGAAGTACGCGCGCGCCGGTGAGTTCCGCCGGCCCGCCCAGGTGCAGCGGCCGGGAGAAGGCCGCGTGCCGGGACAGGCCGCGTTCGGCGATCGCGTTGAGGGCGTCGACATGGGGCGCGGTCTCGGCCGCGAGCTCGTCCGCGACGGAGGTCGGCGCGATCCCGCGGGGCAGGCGGCGAAAGAGCTGGAGACCGAGCTGCTCCTCCAGGGCACGGACCTGGGCCGTGACCGTCGGCTGGGAGAGTCCGAGCTGGCGGGCCGCGGCGGTCAGGGAGCCCGACCGGTAAGCGGCGACGAAGGTACGGAGCAGGGAGAGGTCCACGGCATCCTCTCTATCTCAGTCACCGGCCGTCCGGCCACGGGGGTCGGCACGGCCCGGGCCACAGAGCCGTCAGCGCCACCGGCGGTCACCGGCGCATCCGGTCATAGGAATCCCGATACCCAGGTGCCGTCCGCCCCATTGGATATCGATGGGTGGCGATCCTACTGTCGGGGATGCCGGACACGGCGGCAGGGCCCGCCGAGGAGCCCTCACCGGTCGATCCGTCCAGCCGCCCCCCTTTCCCGGACCATTCCCAGGAGTAGCGCCATGCCGCGTACGCGCGCCGTCCTTTTCGCTCTGACCAGCCACGAAGCACTCGCAGACACCGGTCGCCGAACCGGCTTCTACCTTCCCGAGGCCGCGCACCCCTGGCGGGTGCTCACCGACGCCGGCTACCGGGTCGACCTGATGTCGGTCCGGGGCGGCAGGCCGCCGGTGGACGGCCAGGACCTCTCCGACCCCGTCCAGCAGGCCTTCCTCGACGATCCCCGCATGGCCGCCCAGCTCGCCGGCACGCGACGCCCGCAGGACATCGACCCGGCCGGCTACGACGCGATCCTCTACGTCGGCGGCCACGGAACCATGTGGGACTTCCCCGGCAACGCCCGGCTCGCCGGCATCGCCGGCGACATCTGGGAGGCCGGAGGGGCCGTCGCCGCCGTCTGTCACGGACCGGCCGGACTGCTGGACGTCACCCTCGCCGACGGCGCCCACCTCGTCGACGGCAGGAACGTCGCCGCCTTCACCAATTCCGAGGAAGACGCCGTCGGCCTCAGCGACGTCGTGCCCTTCGCCCTGCAGAGCGCGCTCGAGGAGCGCGGTGCCAAGCACAGCGGCGCCGACGACTTCCAGGCCCATGTCGTCGTCGACGGCCGCCTCGTCACCGGCCAGAACCCCGCCTCGGCCACCGGCGTCGGCCAGGCCCTGGCGGGGGTACTCGACAGCCTTGGCGGCAGCTGACCGTCCTGCGCCCCGAGGTTCGGACCCGTACCCATCGAGAGGACCCCTCATGCCAGAATCGGCTCACCACCCGTGGCCGCTGGCCGGCGCCCGGCCCGGCGAGATCGTCGTGGTCGCCCGCTGGACCCCGGCCGACGGCAGCCACGAGCACATCGAAGCCGCCCTGCCCGAACTCGTGCGGGCCTCCCTGGACGAACCGGGCTGCCTGGGATACCAGGTCCTGCGGCCCGAGAACGGCGACATGGTGCTGCTGGAGCGCTACGCCCACCCCCAGGCACTCCAGGCGCATCGCGACAGTGAGCACTTCCGGCGGATCGCGCTGGAACGCATCGTCCCGCGGCTCGCCTCCCGGGACGTCGTCGTCACAACGGTCCGCTGAGCGCTGCCCCGTCATCCCCGGTGGATCGGCGCGCGGCACCGGACGCGGTGCGCCGCAAGGCGTCAGGGCCGTCCTCGCAGCGGGCGTGTGCGGGCGGTCCGGCAACGCGGCGAGGCGCCGTAGCCGTCGTCACGCGCCCGCCGGGGACCACGGGACAGCCCTCCGGGCATCCGGGCATGCGCCCGCCGTTCAAGAACACGGCAACCAGCCGGAAAGGAACTTCACACACCATGAAAGCAATCACGCTCCAGGAATACGGCTCGGCCGATGACCTGCGGCTGGTCGAGACACCCGACCCCAAGGTGGCTCCCGGCGAGGTCCTGATCCGGGTGAAGGCGGCCGGGGTCAATCCCGTCGACTGGAAACTGGCCGCCGGACACCTGGATCCGATCATGGAAGTCCGCTTCCCGCTGATCCCCGGCTGGGACGTCTCCGGCGTCGTGGAACAGGTCGGCCTGGACGCCACGGAGTTCGCCGTGGGAGACGAGGTCTTCGGGTACATACGCAAGGACTGGGCGCAGAACGGCGCATACGCCGAACTCGTGTCCGCTCCCGTCCGTACGCTGGCGAAGAAGCCCGCCTCGCTCACCTGGGAGCAGGCCGCCGGCGTGCCCCTCGCAGGCCTCACCGCCTACCAGAGCATCAAACGCGTCGGCCTCGTCAGGGGCGAGACGGTGCTGGTCCACGCCGCGGCAGGCGGAGTCGGCTCGTTCGGCGTGCAGATCGCCCTCGCCCTCGGTGCCCGGGTGATCGGCACCGCGAGCGAGGCCAACCACGGCTTCCTGCGCGAACTCGGCGCGGAACCCGTCACCTACGGGGAAGGGCTCACCGACCGGGTACGGCGACTGGCGCCCGACGGCGTGGACGCGGCCCTGGACTTCGTGGGCCACGGCGCGGTCGACGTGTCACAGCAGCTGCTCAAGAGGCGCGAGCGGGTCGCGTCCATCACCGAGGGCGAGGTGGAGGCGAAGGGCGGCCACCACGTATGGGTCCGTCCGCACGCAGCCGACCTGGCCGACCTGGCCGGCCTCGCGGACGCGGGCAAACTCCTCGTGCCCGTCCAGCACGTCCTCCCCCTGGCCGACGCCGCCCAGGCATGGCGCCTGAGCCAGAGCGGCCACACCCGCGGAAAGATCGTACTCACCCTCTGACCCCCCCGCCGCCCACCACCGGCGCTCCGCCCCCGCCGGCGCTCCCCGTCCGGTCCCCGCCGGGCCGGACGGGCGCGTGCCGCGCCGCGGACGGGCCCGAGGCCGCTTTCGGCGACGACGCGGCCACCGGGTACGACGCACCGCCAACTGCCCGGCCCCGACCTGCGCGTGACCGCGCCCCGTGCCGGCGGCGGCCCTGCGTGGGGGCGGTGAAAGTTCTGGCCGTCCGCAAGGTTTGGCTGTCGCCTCGGCGCGCATACGTCGTGTTGACAAAAGCTTTATCTGAGCAACTGGGAGACGTCATGGGCATCATCGCGTGGATTCTCATCGGCCTGATCGCCGGGTTCATCGCCAAGGCGATCATGCCGGGGAAGGACCCGGGCGGGGTCATCATCACGATCCTGATCGGTATAGCGGGCGGCCTGCTGGGCGGCTTCCTCGGCAAGGTCATCTTCGGTGTCGACTCCATCGATGGTTTCTTCGAGCTCTCCACCTGGATCGCGGCCGTCGTCGGCTCGCTGATCCTGCTGGTCCTCTACCGCGTCATCACGGGCAACCGGCGCCACGCCTGACCGCTGCGTACACAGCAGGCGCGCCGAACGGCTCCTCCCTCACCCGGGGACGGAGCCGTTCGCCGTTGCGGGGGGCCTTTTCTTCGCCGCGCGAGCACGAAGAAAAGGCCCCGCGTCGCGTTCGAGGACGCGACGCCGTGCGCATCCGCCGGCCTGAGCGATCCGGTCGCATCGCCCCCCTGGTCCGGCGATCCCCCGGCCGAAGAGTGTGGGCCCGCTCCCGCGGGGCAGCCGGGAGCAGAGGCGGCTGCCGATGTCATCGGCGCGTCGTGCCGTTTTACCTGTGGAGGAAACTGCCATGTTGCTGCCGGCCGAGAAGAACCTGCGCGCGGTCATGGCGCGCTTCGCCGCCGCGCGCATCGACCATGACCTGCTGCCCACCCCCGACACCAGCCGGATGCTGCAGGACTCCAGCTACACGCTGTGCGTCATGACCGGCACCCACACCATCAAGGACGCCCTGCGCGCCGCCGACGCGCTGCTGGAGCAGTACCGGGCCGAGCGCGGCGGCATCACCCAGGACGACGAGGCCCTCGCCGCATAGCGAACCGGGAGATCGCCGGCCGGTGAGGACGCCGGCGAGCGGGATTTCGTGACGGCCGGGGACCGGGTGGCGCCCGGAGCCGGGGCGGGCGCCGCGGCCGAGGGGGCCCGGTCCGCTCCCGCGTCAGGTGCCGGGCCGTCACCCCGCGGCAGACCTCCCGGCCCGCCGCACGGATGCGGCAGGGGCGTTCCGTCCGGCCCCGCTCCCCCCGTCCACGTACGGCGTCGCGGGCCCGGTGCGAGCGGGGTGCTCTGGGCTCTGCTGCCGGGCCGTACGCCTCACCGGCAGGCTCCGCGTCGCCCGTCCCTAGCACGGCCGGGTCCGGTGAGTCCGCAGCGGCACACCGGACCACGGGGTGAGGAATCGTCAGAAAGACACCCGGAAAGCCTAATCATAGGTTAATCCGCCTTTTCTCAGGCCGATTTGATGCTTCGTCAGGCAGCGGGTGGGGCTGGAAAATACCCTGTTCGGAGCTAATCGCCTTATGTTCATATAAGCCGGTCATGTCAGTTTTGGGTAAGTTCATCCACGAGCCGATCCGAGGGGTCGGTGCCTCTCTGCATGACAGGAGATCGTGAGATGAAGCTTAGTTCGACCGTGATCACGGCCGCGGTGTCGGCTGTGGCGGCCATGGCCGCCACCGGCATCACCTACGCCTCGGCAGCCTCCGCTTCTGCGCCCCAGGAGGTCCCGGCCGCCGTCGCCACCGCGGCCGGTGGCAACGGGCAGAACAACAACGGCAACAGCAAGGGCAACGAAGGCAACGTCGGCAAGGGCAACGAGGGCAAGGGCAACGAGGGCAGGGACAACGGAGGCAGGGACAAGGGGGGCTGGGACGAGGACGAGGGCCGGATCCAGATCAACGAGCGGTCCTACTCCTCCCGCCCCGGTGACTGCATCACCGTGGTCAGCGGCCTGGGCGCGAAGTCGCTGAACATCCGCAACGAGAGCCGCAAGGCCGTCGAGGTCTTCCGCGGGGCCGTCTGCGACAGCGGCGCCCCCGTCGCCACCGTCGGCCCGCACAGCTCCAGCTACGGCGTGCGCCCGGGCTGCGCCGAGGGCATCGACATCGACGAGGGCGTGGTGGCGAGCTTCCGGGTGATCAAGCGTCAGCACGACGAGTACTAGTCCGCGACCCCGCGGCCACCGTGGAGCCCCGGCCCGCCGGAATCGGGCCGGGGTCCCAGTCTGTCCCATCCGCGGGGCGGGCGCCTCCCCCACGGCCCCGCCGGTGCCGGACGCCGGGCGAGCGGCACCGGGTGTCCGCGCCCCCCTCTCTCCCCGGTAGCGACCCTCCCACCTGCGGTTGCGTGCCCGCCGGCGGACGCCGTGGAGCGGTGGCCCGGATGGTCGTCCCGGCGGCCGGCCCGCCCGCGAACGGGTGAGGGACCGCCTCTCTCCCCCACTCGCGGACCGGACCGGGCGACCGGTGAGCGCTACGCGGTGGGAGGGGTGCCGGGGCGGGCCGCGGGCAGGAGCCGGGCTGTCAGGAGGTGCGAGTCCAGCAGGGAGGCGTCCGAGGCGCGGCCGGCGCGGGCGTGGCCGGCGAGCATGCGTTTGGTCAGCACCAGTGCCTCCGGTGAGCGGCGCAGCAGTGGCCTGGTCCATGCGGCGACAGCGCGGTCCAGCTGGTCGAGCGGTACGACCTTGTGGAGGATGCCGAGCCGGTGGGCGGTGGCGGCGTCGAAGACGTCGCAGGTGAGCATCAGTTCCCGTATGCGCGCGGCTCCCGCTTCGAAGAGGAGCCGGCCCATGGCGCCGCCCCAGGCGGGCGGGAGGCCGAGGCCGACCTCGGGCATCCGGAAGCGGCAGGTGTCGGCGCCCGCGCGCAGGTCGCAGTAGGCGGCCAGGGCCAGACCCGCGCCGATCACGCTGCCGTGCAGGCGTGCGATGGTGACGGCGTGGGTGGTCTCCAGTGCGTGGCACAGGCGCTGGGCCTTGTCGATCAGGCGGCGCAGAGCGGCTCCGGTGGGGTCTGCCGCCAGGGCCGCCTGGTATTCGCTGCGGTCCGCTCCCAGACAGAAGTCGTCCCCCGCGGCGGACAGGACGATGACGCGGATGTCGGGCCGGTCGTGGAGGCCGTCCAGCAGGGCGAGCAGGGCGTCGATGGCGGCGACGCTCAGTGCCGGCTCCTGGCGGGCCGGGTTGAGGTGGATGTGGAGGACGGGCCCGTCCTGCTCGGCGCGCAGGGCGTCGTGCGGGGTGCCGGGCGGACAGGGTGCGCAGGGGTTCATGCGAGGGCGAGGTCCAGGTTCAGCAGGCGCCTGAACGCCACCCGGGGGGCCATGGCGGGCCGGCGCACGAGGGTGAGCGGGGGCAGGCGGCGGACGAGTTGGCGCAGCAGGGTCTGGGCTTCGAGGCGGGCGAGGGGGGCGCCCAGGCAGTAGTGGATGCCTCCGCTGAAGGCGAGGTGGGCGGCCTTGCGGTGGAGGTCGAAGCGGTCGGGGTCGGGGTGTTTGGCGGGGTCGCGGTGTGCGGCGCCGATCATGAGGTGGACCATCTCGTCCCTTCGGATGTCCAGGCCGCCCAGGGTGCAGTCGTTCGCGGCCACGCGGCTGATGACATGGGAGGGGGGGTCGAACCGCAAGGACTCCTCCACGAACGCGGGTACGAGTTCGGGTTGCTCGGCGAGCAGAGTGTGGTGACCGGGGTGGTCGACGAGGTGCAGCGTCATGGTGGACAGCAGTGTCGCCGTGGTCTCCAGGGCGGCCAGCAGGACGAACAGGGCCAGGAAGTAGACGGCTTCGTCGGCCTTGTCCTGATCGGGTTCCATGGCGTCCCAGGTGGTGATCCACTGGGAGACGGGGTCTTCGCGAAGGTGTTTTCGGCGTTCGCGCACCAGTTCAGTGAAGTAGTCGCGCAGTTCGGCCATGGCGGCGTCGGAGCATGCCAGCTGGCTGGCCGTGGGCAGCAGTTCCTGCGTGAAGACCTGATCATGGGTCAGTTCACGCAGTCGCGGCCAGTCCGCGCTCGGCAGGCCGAGCCATTCGCCGATGGTGGCGACGGGCAGTTCCTCGCCGACCACGGCGGCGAAGTCCACCTCGCCGTCGTGCAGACGCTCCTGCGCCGAGGTGAGGAGCCGCTCGGTTATCTGCTCCACCGTCCGTCCCATCCGCCGGATGGTGGAGCGGTCGAAGCTGCCCGCGGCTCTGCGGACGCTGGTGTGGTCGGGCGGGTTGAGAGCGGGCAGTGTCCTGCTGATCTCCCGGGCCGAGGGTGCGCTCCAACGGGTGCTCACGCCCTGTTTCTCCCGCCAGCGGGCATCGGGCTCCAGCCAGTCCGCGCTCCGCAGCACGCGGTCGCACATGTCGTAGCCCGTCAGGAGGAAGCCGCCCCACGGTGCCGGGAGGACCTCGCCGTGCGAGCGCAGCTGCGTGTAGAGCGGGAAGGGGTCGCTCTGTCCCTGTGCCGTGCGCAGACGGGAAAAGAGGGAGAGAGCGGCACGGCGGTCGGTGGACGGGCTGACTACTTGTTCCATGATGGCGGCTCCTTTCCGGGCACAGCCGTCATCCGTACCCACTGGATGGTTGAACCATCCATTAGCACATGCCCGTGGGAAGTTGTGTGCGTCACTCGCCTCTGGTCCATGCCAGGAAGCGGCTGAAGAGGCCGCCCTTGGGCTGCCGCTTGGGCTGGGGGGTGCCGGGCTGGGGGGTGGCGCCGGCGGCCGGCGCCGGCGCGTAGGAGGTGTGCGCTGCCGGGGCGCCGGACCGCGGGAGCGTGGGATTCACCGCGCGCGGGGTGAAGCGCACCGGCACGGTGACCAGGGAGCGGCTCCACGGAGTGGGGACCCAGGCCAGGTCGCGGAAGGCGACGCGCATGTCGATGTCGGGCAGCCGGTTGAGCAGGGCCTCCACCGCGGCCACCGCGATCATGAACGCCGGGTCCTTGGCGGGGCAGGCGTGCGGTCCGGCGCCGAAGGCCAGGTGCGCCTTGGAGCTGAGCAGTTCGCGGTGCTCCGACAGCCTGGGGTCGGTGTTGGCGGCGGCGAAGGAGATGAGCACGGGGTCGCCCGCCCGCAGGATCCTGCCGCCGAGCTCGACGTCGTGAGTCGGGTAGTGGGCGGCGTAGTTGGCGATCGGCGCGTAGTTCCAGAGCGTCTGCGCGACGGCGTCCTCGACCGGGAGGTCGGTGGGCCAGTCGCCGCCCAGGTAGAGGGCGACGCTGGTGCCGATCGTGGCGGCGAGGGGAGCGGTGCCTCCCGACAGCAGGGTCACCAGCTGGTGCAGCACCTCCTCGTCGGTGAGGTTCGCGGAGTGCTGCATCAGGCGTGTCGTCAGGTCGTCGCCCGGCCGGCGGTGCTTGAGCGCGATGAGTTCGCTGAGCGCGCCGGCGAGTGTGACGTCGGCGCCGGGGGTCCCCTCGAAGATGCCGCTGATTCCGGTGATGACCTGGTCGCCGATGTCCGGCGGGCAGCCGAAGAGGTCGTTGAACACCAGCAGGGGCAGGGGCTGGGCGTACTCGGCCATCAGCTCGGCCTGGCCGCGCACGTCGGAGCTGAACCGGCTGATCAGGTAGTCGGCGGACTGCTGGGCCTGCCGCACGAGTTGCCGCTCGTCGACGGTGGCCAGGCTGTCGGTGACGACCTGCCGCAGGCGGGCGTGGGCGGCGCCGTCGCTGAAGAGGGCGTTGGGGCGGTAGCTCATCATGGGCAGGGCGGGGCTGTCCTCGGGGACGCGGCCCTCGTTGAGGGCGTTCCAGCGCCTGGCGTCCCGCACGAACGTGGCGGGGTTCTGCAGGATGTGCAGGCCCGCGTCGTAGCCGGTGACCAGTTCGACCTCGACGCCCGGTGCGATGTCGACCGCGGCGCTGGGCCCCTGGGCACGCAGGTGCGCGTAGTGGGCTTCGGGGTCGGAGCCGAACTCGGTTCCGTACAGCCGGACGTTGCCGTGCGCGGGGCAGGCTGCCGGGATGTCGGCGGTGTCGAGAGGGTGCTTCATGCCGTGGCTCCTAGCCGAGGGTGTTCATGAGGTGCTGGACGAGCGTGATGAGGGCCTGCGCCGCGGACTGCTGCTCGCGCACGTCGCAGTGCACGACAGGGGTCTGGGGGGCCAGGTTCAGCGCCTCGCGCACTTCGTCGAGGGGATAGTCGGTGGTCCCTTCGAAGCGGTTGACGCCGACGGTGTACGTCAGCCCGAAGCTTTCGACCAGATCCAGGATCGAGAAGCTCTCCTCGAGCCGCTCGGGGTCGACGAGGACCAGCGCCCCGAGCGCTCCGCGGGACAGCCCCTCCCACATCTCCTTGAAGCGCTCCTGGCCGGGTGTCCCGAAGAGGTACAGGACCAGGCTCCCGCTGAGGGTCAGCCGGCCGAAGTCCATCGCCACGGTGGTGGTCGCTTTGCCGGGGGTGCGGGAGAGGTCGTCGAAGCCCTCGCTGGCCTCGGTGATCTCCTCCTCGGTCTGCAGCGGCTCGATCTCGGAGATACTGCTGATACAGGTGGTCTTGCCGACTCCAAAGTGCCCCACTATGAGGATCTTCACTGCGTGGGAGACATCTGGGTCCAGGTACACGGCTACGCTCCGAATCGGGTCTTCAGGCCGTCGAGCACCGCGCTCAGCAGCTCGCGGTTGGGCGGTTCGGCGCTGGGCACCGCGTTCCGGACGACGAGCAGGCCGGCCTCCTCCATCTGTGCCAGGAGGATGCGCACGACCCCCAGGGGCAGGTGGGTGTGGCCCGCCACCTCCGCCACGGACAGGTAGCCGTCGGCGACCAGGTCCAAGACGGAGCTCGCCTCCGGGCCGAGGGAACGGGTGGGGTGCGCCTCCCGCCCGGCGGTCACGAGGGTGGTGTGCGAGTACTGGTGCTCCGGCGGCAGCGCCCGTCCCCGGGTGATCACGAACAGGGGGACTAAGTCGCCGGTGAGCTCCACGTCGTGGTCCGCCTCGTCACGCATCGCCGGCTCCCTGTCCTCCAAAGACCCCGTCGGGGACCAGCGAAGGCACCGCGTCGTGCAGGCGGGCGGTGAACTCCTCGATGTCGCAGTCGTGTTCGGCCGCGGCGGCCAGCAAGGCCCCCTCACCGGCCGCGATCAGGAAGATCCAGCCGTGCTGGTACTCGATGACCGTCTGCCGCCACCGCGCGGGCCCGGTGGCGCCCATGAACTGCGCCGTGGCCCGGCTGTAGGCGTGGATGCCCGTCATGGCGGCGGAGATCGTGTCCGCCATGTCCCGCCCGATGCCCGAACTCGCCCCCCGGGGCAGGCCCTCGGCACCCAGCAAAAGCGCGTGCCGGGCACCCGCCACCTCGGTGATCACCCGGTCCAGGGCGGGCAGGGCGAACGCCCGGCCGGCCGGGGCCGGCGCACCGCGGCCGTCACTGCCCGCGGCTGCGGCGGCGGGACCGACCCGGGGCAACGACGTGAGATTGTCACCCAGCCGGGCCACGAGCCGGTGCATGCGGAAGGAGATCTGCTGCATGTCCACATCGGGCTCGGCGGCAGCGGCGAGGTAGGCCCCCTGACCGGCGCCGATCAGGAACACCCAGCCCTGCTCGAACTCGATGATCGTCTGGCTCCACTGCCGGTCCTCGGCGGACCCGGCGAAATGGGCGGTGGCCCGGCTCAGCGACTGCATACCGGCCATGGCCACGGAGATCGTACGCGCGCTGTGGTCGGTGAGACCGTCGGTCGCTCCGCGGGGGATGCCATCGGCCGAGAGCAGAACGGCGTGCAGCGCCCTGGGGACGTTGACAACGATATCCTTGAGCATCCACGACAGATCCGTGCTCATACGTCCTCAGTCCCTTCGGGCGAGGGGGCCTGCAGGTCACGTCCGGACAGGGTGCCGCGCTGGAGCGCGCCCAGGCTTCCGCTGGAGGACCGCCTGAAGCTCCGGGGCGCCGCAGGGGCCCCGGAAGCGCCCGCCCCGTCCGCGGACGGCGCGCTCCCGGAGACCGGCGCCTGACGGGAGGCACGCTTGGGCAGGCCGTGGGTGGTGCGCGAGGAGGCACGGGCCTGGCCCTCCCCACGGCGGATACTGATGGGCGGCTCGCTCTCCTCGGCCGGCGGCGCCTCTTCCACGGTCCACAACTCCTCGGGCAGCAGAACGACAGCGCGTACACCGCCGTAGCGGGAGACACCGGTGACATCCACTCGGAACCCGTGCTGCCGCGCGATCAGCCCGATGACGGGGAAACCGAACTTCGGCTGGTTGCCCAGCCTCGACAACCGCGGGACGGCGTCCCCGGACAGCAGCGCGGTCGCCTTGTGCCGGTCCTCGTCGTTCATACCGACACCGGCGTCGTCGATGACGATGCACAAGTTGTTCTGCACCCGCTGGAAGGTGACCTCGATCGGCGCGTCGTACTGCGAGAAACTGGCGGCGTTGTCGAGAAGCTCCGCGACGGCCAGCGCGACGGGCGCGACCGCGGTCGCCTTCAGCGCCAGACCACTCTGCTGCATGATCTCGATCCGCTGGAAGTTACGGATCTGACCCTGCGCGCTGCGCACCACGTCGTAGACGCTGGCGGGCTTGTTGCGGCGGCCCACCGGAGCACCGCACATCACGGCGATACCCTGCGCCTTACGGGCCATCTGCGCGTTGGCGTGATGCACTTCCAGCAGATCGGACAGCACCGGATGCCCACCGTACGTACGCTGGATCCCGTCCAGCAGAGCCGTCTGCTCCGCCGCCAGACTCTGCAGGAAACGGGCGGCACCCTTCAAAACAGCCTTGGTGCTCTCCTCCGACGCACGCTCGGCCTCACCGATGACAGCGCTCTGCCCGTCCTTCAACGCCTGGATCTCCGCACGCGAATCGTCCAGCAGACGCCGCAGATCACCCGCCTGCCGGGACAGCACCGCCTCACCACGACGCTTACTCACCGCCAAAGCTCTGACACGAAAGACAAGCGCGATGACAGCGAGAACCGCTACCGCGGTCACACCCAGCCACCACACCGGCACGTCCTGACTCATGGAAACCCTTCTCGGTGCGGGGCTACAGACAACGACCGGCTCCACCCAACCGATCAACAAACCAGACACAACCAGACACCAGACAGCCAGGGCGCCAGGACACCAGGGCGCCAGGGCGCCAGGAGACCGGGAGGCCGGGAGGCCGAAAGCCGGGAGGCCTGGGGGCCTGGAGGCCAAAGGCCGGGAGGCCTGGAGGCCGAAGGCCAGAGAGCCGAAAGCCAGAGGCCGGGAGGCCGGGAGGCCAGAGGCCTGGGGCCTGGGGCCAGGAGGCCAAAGACCGGGAGGCCGAAGGCCAGAGACCTAAGGCCAAAGGCCGGGAGGCCGGAGGCCAGAGGGCCGGAACGATCGCTCCACGACCCCCGACCACCAGCCCTCAAAAAAGGGAAGGCACCACCACGACACCCATACTCGAAACAAAGTGGATCAAGACCAGAGACGGAGGAATGCTACCACCGCACAACCGTGCGACAACCACAGCGAAAAACACCAGAGACCACACAAGTAAGCACGTCAAACACATACTTGACGACACATCACACCACAGGAAAAACACCCCCACCCACCAAAACTCACACCCCCCACACCCCCCAAAAAACCCCACACCCACACCCACACCCGCACCCGCACCCGCACCCGCACACCAGCAACACACAAACCACCCCCACCAGACACCACACACCACCAACCCCACACCACCGAGCACGCGACCAGGTGCCGGCGAAGGGCACGGCAACCCACCGCGTGTTCGGAGGCCGCGTGGGAGACGTGTCCCGGATCGCGCAGTGCGAAGTGCGGCGCCGGGTCGATGCCTACGAGTGACAGGCCGCTTCACGGACCGGCACGACCATCGGTAAGGGCAACAGCCTTTGGCAGCAGGCTTGCCGGGGGCCCTGACACGTCAGCAATACCTGCAGACGGCCGGCCGCCCGATCCCGGACAGACGGCAACGCGTCGGCTGTGCCAGGCGGGCCTGGCCATGGCGTTCCGACATCCGCGTCCCGCTTGCCTGACACGGACGTCGGGGGCCCATCCCGGCACACGGATCTCGAGCCGAGCCACTCACCACCGCGCCGTGCCGGGGCCGCCCTTGAACGGGCCTTCGATCTCGGCGGTGATCCAGCCACCGTAGAAGTCACCCTCCTGCGCGCGCACGACCTCGCCGTCCACCGTGCACAGGTCGACGTGCGTGGGATAGAAGGCGAGGTGGTCGGTGAGCCGTTCGTAGCCGCCCGTGGGAACGGGGTAGCTCCAGGCGGCGCGTCTGCGGATGTCGGGGCCGATGACCAGGTCCCAGTACACCGCCCGTCCCTTCCACTCGCACCACGTACTTCCGCGCGAAGCGCGCAGGAGATCGGTGCGTACGTCCTCGGGAGGGAGGTAGAAGACGGGTGGGTGCGAGGTCTCCAGCACGCGCAGGGCCCGCCGCGTGTCGGCGACTTCGGTGCCGGCGCACACGACACGGACGCGACGGCTGTCTGAGCGGATCGCGGGAGGACGGGGGTAGTCCCACACCGACTCGGTCCGGGGCAGCGAGTGATCGGGCATGAGGCCATCTTGCAACCGCCACCCGGCACGGCGCCTCCCGCGTCGTTGCTGCGTCGCTTGCACCGCTGTGCGGCGCACCATGGGAACGGAGCCGGCAGCGTCATCAGGTGGGCAGCCCGGGCGACTGCGGAAGGCGAACGAGCGCGTACCCGGTGTTGCCGGTCCGGCCCACCGCTCCCGGCGACGACACATGTGGTCAGCGGCGGGCAAAACCCCGGCAACCACCCCGCCCACCACCTCCATCCGCAGAAACACCCGGAATGTGCCGGTGTGTCGCCTGCGATGCCGCTCGGAGTGGAGAGCTTCCCGTACGACCTGCGGTAGGACGTGAGCTGCCGCCTATGAGAACCGTGACGCTCCGCTCCCCCACCCGGCGCCGAACGGCGAACCACCACCGGGGCCCCCAGGGGTCGAACCCCCACGCGAGCGGCCATGCTGTCCGCCGATCGGACTTCCCTGGAAGACCGGTACAACCATCCGGATGCGTCGCCAGTCAGACCAGTCGGGAGCAACGAGCTCCTAAAGCCACAAGGGGGAAATATGCGATTCAACCGTACTGCCCTCACTGTCGGTGCTCTGGCCGCGCTCTCGCTCGGCGCCGGCACCGCGTTGGCCGCGCCGGCGTCCGCAGCGCCCAACACCACTCCGCAGAAGGTCTGCGGGAGCAGCTACCGCACCGTCAACTCCGCGGCCGTCGGCTCGCTCGGGACCGTCTACCTGACCTACAACGCGTCCAACGGCAAGAACTGTGTGACCACCATCCGCAACAGCCCCGGCACCGCGGTCGACATGTCGGCGTGGCTCTACGTCGCCGACACCGACCAGGGCGACGACGACTACGGCAGCTTCACCTCGTACGCCGGCCCGACCTACGTCTACGGCAAGGGGCACTGCGTCGACTGGGGTGGCCAGATCAAGAACGTGTACGTGCAGATCTCCGGCTCCAACTGCGCGTCCCTGAAGGAGAAGCGGGTCACCTACACCCGCTGATCCGCGGCAACGCGACGCACGACGCGGACTCGCTCCGGCGGGAGGCTCCACGCTCCCGCCGGAGCGAGTCCGCGCGAGAGGCCCGGCGAGTCCGGCGGCAGCGGGCCGGAGGGCGCGGAGGTGCCCGGTTGCAGGAACGAGGAGGCCGCCGACCTCCCGCCGGGGCGGCGGGGCGGCGGGGCGGCGGGGCGGCGGCCGGACCGCATGGACCGCTCGGTCCACCGCATGACGCGGTGAGGGCGGCCACCGGGAGGGCCGCTTCGGCGGTGGGGCCCTTCCCGTCCACGGGACCGCCTCTCTGAACGCCCGGCGACTCCCCTGCGAAGCCCAGGCGCTGAGGTTCATGGCCGGGTCAACCCGTTCCCGCGCGTTGGGCACATGTTCACCGCCGTCCACTGACGCGTCCCGTCATGATGGGCGGAGAGTGTTCGGCGGCACGGCTCACCGGCCGGGCCGACCGACACTCCGCCGGAGCGCCCACCGCGCTCAAGAAGGGACGACCATGGCCGAGTTGACCCGCCGTAGAGTCCTGGGGTCGGCCGCGGGCGCGCTGGGTGGCGCCGCGGCGTTATCCATGCTGCCGCCGAGCGTCCAGAAGGCCGTCGCCGCCGGGCCGCCCAGGGGCGGTTCGCTGCGCGACATCGAGCACGTGGTCCTGCTGATGCAGGAGAACCGGTCGTTCGACCACTACTTCGGCACCCTGTCCGGGGTACGGGGCTTCGCCGACCCGCACGCCCTCAGGCTGGACAACGGGCGCAGCGTGTTCTACCAGCCCGACGCGGTCAACCCCAAGGGCTACCTGCTGCCGTTCCACCTCGACACCCACTCCTCCAGCGCCCAGGCCATCCCGTCCACCAGCCATGCCTGGTCGGTGCAGCACCAGGCGTGGAACAACGGCAGGATGGACCAGTGGCTGCCCGCCCACCGCGCGGCCGACGGCGTCAACGGCACCTATGTGATGGGCTATTACACGCGCGAGGACATCCCGTTCCAGTTCGCGCTCGCCGAGACCTTCACCATCTGCGACAACTACTTCTGCTCGGTGTTCGGGCCTACCTGGCCCAACCGGCTGATGTGGATGACCGGTTCGATCGACCCGGGCGGCACGAAGGGCGGCCCGGTCCTCAGGAACTCGGCGCCCGAGCCGTACCGGTGGACCACCTACGCCGAGCGGCTCCAGGCGGCCGGGGTGAGCTGGAAGGTGTATCAGCAGGACGACGACTACGGCTGCAACATGCTGGAGCAGTTCGCCACGTTCAGGAACTCCGCCCCCGGCTCCGAGCTGTACGAGCGCGGGGTGCGTCCGCAGCCCGAGGGCACCTTCGAGGACGACGCCCGCAACGACCGTCTCCCGGCGGTGTCCTGGATCATGCCGACCAGCTTCCAGTCGGAGCACCCGGACTATCTCCCGGCGGCAGGCGCGGACTTCGTGGCCTCGAAGATCGAGGCGATCGCCTCCAACCCCAAGGTGTGGCGCAAGACCGCGTTCATCCTCAACTACGACGAGAACGACGGTCTGTTCGACCACGTTCCGCCGCCGGTTCCGCCCGCCGGGACGCCGGACGAGTTCGTCCAGGGGCTGCCCGTCGGGGGCGGCTTCCGGGTGCCGGCGATCGTGATCTCGCCCTGGACGGTGGGCGGTTGGGTGGCCACGGAAGCCTTCGACCACACCTCGTCCCTGCGGTTCCTGGAGCACTTCACCGGGGTGGAGGAGCCCAACATCAGCGACTGGCGCCGTTCCGCCTTCGGCGACCTCACCAGCGCCTTCCGCTTCCGTTCCGGCCGCCCGCGCCCGCCGCGTCTGCCCGACGACACGGCGGAGCAGCTCGAGAAGGCGAAGGAGGAGGTGGCCACGCTGCCGAAGCCGGCGCTGCCGGGCGCGGACCAGACCTTCCCGCGTCAGGAGCACGGCCGCCGGCCGCACGTGTGAGCCGCCGGGCCAGCAGCGTTCGCGGTCCCGGCCTTCAGGGGCTCTCGTCCGGATCATGCCGGGCTCGCCGGGCGCGACCCGGTGCGTCTCCGGCTCGCAACCGGCCGGCCGTTTCCCGCTCGGCGCCTCGCCGCCGCCCGCACAGGTGCCGACCAGGTCCACGTCCCCGGCCACACACCCCGCACGGGCCTGCGGCCACCGGCCGGTCAGGAGCGGGCCGACTCCGTGAGCCGCCGCAGGGACGCCTGAGCAGGCGGCCCCCAGGTCGGCTTGCCGCCCGGGCGGCCCTCGTCCCCTGCCTGGCCGATGCGGAGGCCGGCCAGGGCTCGCAGGATCGCCCAGCCGCGGGCGCGGCGGAGGGTGGCGGGGTCCGGGGCCGGGAGGTAACCCGAGTGGAAGCGGTCCTGGGCGCCGTCCGGGAGGAGGATCCAGGCGCAGGCGAGGTCGAAGGCGGGGTCACCGGCGAAGAGGTCGCCGAAGTCGATGACACCGGAGAAGGTGCCGTCGGCGGTGACGACGTTTGCGGGGTGCAGGTCGCCGTGGAGCCAGAGGCGGGGGCCGGTCCACGTGGGGGCGGCGATCGCGTCCTCCCAGACGGCGCGGACGGCGTCGGGGTCCCGGACGAGGCCCCGTTCGGCGGCCCAGCTGATCGAGACGGTGAAGGATTCGGCGAAGTCGGCCAGGCGGCCCCCTCTGTCCCGGCCCACCGGTGCCCCTTCCGGGGCGGGGCGGTGAAAGGCGGTCAGGAAGGCTGCGAGGGCGTCGGCGGCCTCCTCGGGGCGGGTCGCCGGGGCGCGGTCCGCCGGCTCACCCGGTACCCACGTGGTGACGAGCCAGGGCCTCGGGAAGCGGGCGGAGGGTTCGCCGAGGCGCTGCGGGACGGGGACCGGCAGGGGCAGGCCCTCGGCGAGGAGCGGCAGCCAGGTGTGCTCCTTGCGCAGCAACGTGTCCGCCGACTCGGTGGCCCAGGGCAGGCGGACGGCGAGGTCGTCGCCGAGCCGCCACACCTGGTTGTCCCATCCCAGCGCGCCGAGCTCCAGGGGGCGTTCCGCCAGGTCGGGATGCTGCTCGCGCAGCAGATCCCGGATCAGGTCCGCCGTGATGTCCGTCCCGGTGACTGTCATGGGCAGCCACGGTAGCGCTTAGCCCGGATGCCGGTCCGGGATGCGCGCCGCGGCGGTGGCGCCCCAGGATTCTGATCATGCGGAACTCCTCTGACACCCCGTCCTGTCCCCGGTACGTACGGCACGGTGGTGCCCGGCATGCCATATCCGCGGCAGCCCTCTGCGGCGTCCTGCTCGCGGCGACCGCGGCCTGCGGGGATCCGGGCACCAAAGCCCGCTCCGGCGGCGCGGCGGGCAACGGAAACCCGGCCGTGTCCGGCTCTCCCCGCCCGGCGAGCAGCGGTGGCGTCCCCGGTGTCGGGGAGCGGATGGGCAAGCAGATCCCGGACACCACCCGGCAACTGGTGGTCGTCTACGGCGACGACCGGGACTCGGACGAGGGCACGGCCGTGCTGTACGAGAAGCAGGGCGCCCGATGGAGGCAGTCCGCGAGCTGGCCCTCGCACAACGGCCGCCGGGGCTGGACGACGGACCATCAGCTCGACGACGAGCGCAGTCCCGTGGGCGTGTTCTCCCTCACCGACGCCGGAGGCACCCTGCGCAGCCCAGGCTCCAAGCTGCCGTACTGGTACGACGACCACGCCTACGCGGCGTCGGTGGCGGACCCGGACGACGAGGCGCACGCGCACGACTTCGACCACGTCATCGCCATCGACTACAACCGGCTGAAGGGCACACCGCCCTACGACTGGAGCCGGCCCGAGGGCGTGGAGAAGGGCGGCGGCATCTGGCTGCACCTGGACCACGGTGACGGGACGTCGGCCTGTGTGACCGTTCCTGAGGCCGGTGTCAAGGCGCTCCTGGGCACCCTCGACCCCGCAGACCATCCCATGGTGGTGATGGGCGACCGCGACCGCCTCAAGGGCTGAGCGGAACCCGTCCGTCACACGCGTGCCGGCCGTGGTGACTCGGCCAGTGCCGTGCGGAGGCTCCGCGCGGGAAGTCCCACGCCGTGTTTCCGGGGCTCCCGGAACCAGGCCCGCGCACGCGGACTCCGCCGCGACCGAAACACGTGTGTTCGATGTCGGACTCCCCTCGTGGGCGATCGACCGCCGTGCCGTCCTGCTGCTCGCGTGCCCGGGACGACCGGAGGGTCGGCCGCCGTCCTGCTCACCGCGACGGCCCGGGCCATGACCGCGCTGTTCGGCTCGGGCGCGACCGGAGACCGGCTGCGCGTGGCGCTCCCCGCGCTGGTCGTCGTCCGCGCGAGCGCCACGGCCCGGACCGCGTCGGCCGCGGCCGGTACGCCGAGCGCCGGACCACCCCCCGGCCGGCGACCGCCACGGCCATCACCCTGGTCGAGGTCGTCTGCCGGGTGGAGGCGGCCGCCACCGCCGTGGTCGCGGTGCGGACCACGCTCTCCGCGCTGTCCCAACCGGTCGTGGAGGGCACGGCCGTCTTCCACGCCAGCCTCCACTTCGGCGGCATGGACGTTCTTCGACCACGCGGCCGAGCGGGCTCCGAGGCGCGGCGGCGCGGTCCGAACTGTTCGCCGGCCTCCTGCGGCTGTCCCAGGACCGCGGAGCGCCCCGGCGCGGGTCCCCGGCCGGAAACGGGGAACGCGTGAGGCGGAACGGAACGGGCCCGTCGCGCCGGAGCGGGTGGCGGGACCAGCAGGCGACAGCGTGCGGCACGAGCCGCGCGGCGAGGAGACGGCATGAGTGGCGACGGCAACAGCGCATACGGCCACAAGAAGTTCAAGCGGTCCAGGAGCCACTTCACGGACCGGATCACCGCCGACGGGCGGGACGGCTGGCCGGTGGAGTCCGGTCGGTACCGTCTGGTGGTCTCGCGGGCGTGCCCGTGGGCGAGCCGGGCGGTGATCTCGCGCCGTCTGCTCGGGCTGGAGCGCGCGCTGCCCATGGCGGTCACCGACCCCGTTCAGGACGACCGGAGCTGGCGGTTCACCCTGGATCCCGGCGGACGCGACCCGGTGCTCGGCATCCGGTACCTGGCCGAGGCGTACGAGAAGCGGGAGCCGGGTGCGCCGGGCGGGGTGAGCGTGCCGGCCATCGTGGACGTGCCCAGCGGCAGCCTGGTGACCAACGACTTCCAGCAGCTCACCCTCGACCTGGCCACCGAGTGGACGGGCCTCCACCGCGAGGGTGCCCCGGATCTCTGCCCGGAGCACCTGCGGGACGAGATCGACGAGGTGATGGGGGAGGTCTACGAGGACGTCAACAACGGGGTGTACCGAGCCGGGTTCGCCTCCGGTCAGCAGGAGTACGAGGAGGCGTGCGCGGGCGTGTTCCGGCGGCTGGAGGCGCTGGCCGAGCGGCTGGCGGGGCAGCGCTATCTGGTCGGGGACACGATCACCGAGGCGGACATCCGGCTGTTCACCACGCTGGTCCGCTTCGACCCGGTCTACCACGGGCACTTCAAGTGCAACCTGTGGAAGCTGGCGGAGAACCCGGTGCTGTGGGCCTACGCGCGGGACCTGTTCCAGACGCCCGGGTTCGGGGACACGGTCGACTTCGACCACATCAAGCGGCACTACTACCAGGTCCACTCCGGCATCAACCCGACCGGGATCGTGCCGCTCGGCCCGGATCTCACCGGCTGGCTGAGCCCCCACCACCGCGAGGAGCTGGGCGGCCGGCCGTTCGGCGACGGCACCCCGCCGGGACCGGTGGCACCGCACGAGCGGGTGGGACCCCGAGGTCTGCCTGCATGAGGAGGGCGTGACGAGGAAGAAGCGTGACATGGCGAAGAACAAGACGAAGAACAAGCTCGCGCTCACCTACAAGCCGGTCGGCTTCGTGATGAGCTGGGCCGGCGGTGCGCTGGCCGGACTGGCCTTCCGCAAGGCGTGGATGGCCATACGGCACGAGGAGGACGCGCCCGACGCGCTGGACCGTGACCGCGGCTGGGGCGAGGTGCTGCTCGCGGCGGCCGTGCAGGGCGCGATCTTCGCCGTGGTGCGCAGTGCCGTGGACCGTACGGGGGCCAAGGCCATCGAGCGGTCGACGGGTGTGTGGCCGGTGGCCGACAAGGGCGGCCGGGACTGATCACACGTGGACGGGGGTGGCGGGCCGATGCGATGCCCGCCACCCCCGGTCCACGTCCGGGCTCAGCCCTGCTTGGGCGCGGTCGGCGGGGCGAGCCGCACCGTGAAGGAGTGGCCGGACGGGTCCGCGTAGCCGCGCTCCTCGTCCGGGCCCACCGCGTCCCGCGTCTCCAGAGGCCGGCCGCCCAGCGAGACGATGCGCCGCTCGGCCGCGTCCAGGTCGTCCACGATGAACTCGATGTGCGCCTGGAGCGAGTTCTCCGGGCGGGGCCAGCTCGGGGGCGTGGCGTTCACATCGCGGCGGAAGGCGATGCGGAAGCCGTCCGCACCCCGGATCTGCACCAGGTTGGCGGAGGCGACGGTGTGTTCGCCGTCCAGGAACTCCTCGTAGAACGCGGCCAGTTTCTCCGGCTCGGCACAGTCGAGCACCACCACGCCCGCTTTCACCAGCGTCATGCTTCCTCCCAGAAAGTCGCCTCCCCCTGCGACTGTCCCCGCCCACCGGATTCAGTCGGTGTTCTTCGGGCGGTCCGGTCCCGGACGCTCAGTCCGCGGGATCGGCGAGGAAATTGCGGGACGGGCAGAAGTTGGTGACACCGGTGACCGCCCGTGAGCAGTCGGGGATGCGGCTGTGAAGCGGCGGCGGGTCCCCGACGGACATGCGCTCCGGTGGCAGGCGGAGTCCGGCCCGTCCAGCATCCGCCACCCGTGGGAGGTACGCCACCGGCACCGGCGCCGAAACGGTCCGCCAAACAGGTGATCCCAAATGGGCCGGCCATGTGCGGACACCCAGAGAACACGGGCCTGCCGGGGCATTTCCGGTCCCTGGGGTGATCGATTCGAAGTGGCAGCCTCACCGCGCCGGACCGAAACTGATCCAGCAGTTCGTGATCAGAGAAGAGCACGTGGCCGAGTAAGCGATCGAAACGTTCTCGCAGGAGATCACATGGTGGAACAGTCCTCGGACGTCCATATAGAGGGAACGGACGACAGAGCCCTGGTGGGGCTGCCCGACGGCGGTCCGGCGCCGAGCGGGACCGAGACGCGGCTGGCGGATGCGCTGGCCGACGTCATGGGTCTGGACGACGTTCCGGCCGATGCGCACTTCTTCGAGGATCTCGGCGCCAATTCACTGGTCATGGCGCAGTTCTGCGCCCGGGTCCGGAAGCGGGAGGACCTTCCCTCCCCGTCCATGAAGGACATCTACCGCCACCCCACCATCCACGCCCTGGCCGAGGCTCTCACCGAGTCGGCCCCGGCTACCGCCGGCGTCCTCTCCCCCGCCGTTTCGGCGCTGCCCCCCGAGTCTGTCCGGAGGGCGAGCGGGCTCTCCCACACCCTCTGCGGCGCGGCCCAACTGCTGATCTTCCTGGGATACTCACTGGTCGCCGGTTTCGCCACCGCGAGCGGTTACGAATGGGTCGCCACCGGTTCGGGCGTGGCGGACGTGTACCTGCGGTCCCTCGTCTTCGGCGGTGTCGGTTTCGTGGCCCTGTGCGCGTTTCCGGTCGTCGCCAAGTGGGTGCTCGTCGGGCGCTGGAAACACGGCGAGTTCCCGCTCTGGGGCGTCGCCTACCTGCGCTTCTGGGTCGTCAAGGCACTTCTCCACGCCAATCCGATGATCCTCTTCATCGGGAACCCGCTGTACGTGTTCTATCTGCGGGCCCTGGGTGCCCGGATCGGCAGGGGCGTGACGATCCTCTCCCACTCGGTGCCGGTCTGCACGGACCTGCTGACGATCGGCTCCGGCACGGTCATCCGCAAGGACTCGTTCTTCCTCGGCTACCGGGCGCACGCCGGGTACATCCAGACGGGCGGCATCAGCATCGGCCGGGACGTGTACATCGGGGAGAAGACCGTCCTGGACATCGACACCTCGATGGGTGACGGCGCCCAGCTCGGACACTCCTCGTCGCTGCACCGGGGCCAGTCGGTCCCGGCCGGCGAGCACCGGCACGGCTCCCCCGCGCAGCCGACCGACGTCGACTACCTGCGGGTCGCCCCCGCCCGGTGCGGCACGGGCCGCCGGGCCTGGTTCGGACTCGCCGCGCTGCTCCAGCTGTTCCTGCTGTACATCCCGCTCGGGGTGGGCGGCCTGTACATCCTGTTCAACGCGGTACCGGCGGTCCGCCGGCGGCTCGATCCCAGGACGGCGCTTCCCCTGGGCGAGCTGGTCACCGACGCCGCGGTCGTCTCCCTGGCGCTGTTCGCCGGCTTCGTGGTCCTGGGCCTCGTCCTGCTGTGCACCCTGCCCCGCCTGCTGCATCTGGTGGTGCCGCCGGACCGGGTGTTCCCGCTCTACGGGTTCCGGTACGCGGTGCACCGGGCGACCGCGCGGATGACGAACGTCAAGTTCTTCGCCTGGCTGTTCGGCGACAGCTCGTACATCGTGCACTACCTGCGCGGCATCGGCTACGACCTCTCGCACGTGGAGCAGACCGGGTCGAACTTCGGCACCGAGCTGCAGCACGAGAACCCGCTGCTGGTCACTGTGGGCAGCGGCACGATGGTGGCCGACGGGCTCTCCGTGATCAACGCGGACTACTCGGCCACCTCCTTCCGGGTGTCGCGGACGACGATCGGGGCGCACAACTTCCTCGGCAACAACATCGCCTATCCGATCGGCGGCCGCACCGGCGAGAACTGCCTGCTGGCGACGAAGGTGATGGTGCCGCTCGACGGGGAGGTCCGCGAAGGGGTCGGGCTGCTCGGTTCGCCGTGCTTCGAGATCCCGCGATCGGTGGAGCGCGACAGCCGGTTCGACAAGTTCCGGTCCGGTGACGCGCTGCGCCGGAGCCTGGCCCTGAAGAACCGCTACAACGTGCGCTCGATGGCCTTCATGCTGCTCGTCCGGTGGCTGCACGTCTTCGGGCTCACCCTGCTGGGCCTGGCCACGGTGGAGCTGTACGGCGTGCTGGGTCACGTGGTGATCGCCACCTATCTGGCGCTGACGCTCGTCCTGTCCACGCTCTACTACGTGCTGCTGGAACGCTGCCTCACCCGTTTCCGCCGGCTCCGGCCCATGCTGTGCTCGATCTACGACCCGGCCTTCTGGGCGCAGGAGCGCCTGTGGAAGGTGCCGGACCGGCATCTGAACATCTACAACGGCACCCCCTTCAAGTCCCTCGTCTGGCGCCTCACGGGGGTCCGCGTCGGCCGCAGGGTGTTCGACGACGGCTGCTACATGACGGATCGCACGCTGGCCGTCATCGGCGACGACTGCACTCTGAACGCCGGCAGCAAGGTCCAGTGCCACTCGCAGGAGGACGGCACGTTCAAGTCCGACGTCAGCACGCTGGGTGCGGGCTGCACCCTGGGCGTCGGCTCGCACGTGCACTACGGCGTGACCATGGGCGACGGCGCGCGGCTGGCTCCAGACTCCTTCCTCATGAAGGGCGAGGAGGTCCCCGCTCACGCGCGCTGGGGCGGCAACCCCGCGGTGGAGATGCGGGAGGCAGCGGTACAGCCCGCCGGCACCGGCCGCAGCACCCCACCGTCCGTAGACAGCGCCGCCACGGCGTCCGTGAACTGAGGGAGCATCCGATGGGAACGCGTGTGCAGGCGGACCGGGAGTTCTGGAGCGGCGTGCTGACCGCCGGCGGCTTCAGCGCGGTACCGCGCTGGGCCGAGGTGCCGGTGGCCGGTACGGCCGGACACGACGTGCCGTTGCCCGGTTCCCTGGGCGACCTGGCGCGCCGGCTCGACGTGCCCGTGGGCGCACTGCTGCTGGCGGCCCACGCCAAGGTGCTCTCCGCCCTGACCGGCGAGCAGGACGTGGTGACCGGCTACGCTCCCGGCCCCGGCGGCGAGCCACTGCCGTGCCGCCTCACCGTGTCCCCCGGCACCTGGCGCGCCCTCACCACGTCGGCCCGGAACGCGGAGTCGGAGATGCTGGCGCACCGGCGCTTCGCCGTGGCGGACCTGCGCCGGGAACTGGACCTCACGGAACCGGCGTTCGAGGTGACGTGCGGCCCCGTGGACATCGCCCTGTCCGGCGACCGTGTCCTGCACGTGCGCTGGTCCGAGGCCGAGGGCCGCCTGGCCCTGCGGTACCGCACGGATGTCCTGGACGCACGGAGCGCCGAGCGGATCGCCGGGTACCACCTGAGGGCGCTGGAGCTGATGGCGGCCGACCCGGACGCCGAGCACACGCGGCAAAGCCTGCTGTCGGCCGGGGAACGGCACGAGCAGTTGGCGGGGCTGGCCGGTCCCGAGCGGGAGCTGCCGGACGCACGGGCGCACGAACTGTTCGAGCGCCGCGTACAGCGGCACCCGGACGCCGTGGCGGCGGTGCACGCCGGGGCGCGGTGGACGTACGGCGAGCTGAACCGCCGGGCCAACCGGCTGGCGCGGGCGCTGATGGCGCGCGGGCTGGGCCGCGAGGACGTGGTCGCCGTGGTCACCGAGCGGAACCTCGACTGGCTGGCCGCGACGCTGGCCGTGTTCAAGGCGGGCGGCGCCTACCTCCCGGTCGAGCCGCACTTCCCGCCCGGCCGCATCGCGGCGACCCTGTCGCGTGCCGGGTGCCGGCTGGTGCTGACGGAGTCGGGCAGCACGCGCACCCTCGACGAAGCGCTGGCCGACGTGCCCGGCGCCGAGCGGCTGCTCGTCGCCGACGCGTACGCGGAGGGGCACGCCGAGGACGACCTCGGTGTGGTGGTGGACCCCGGTCAACTGGCCTACATCTACTTCACCTCCGGTTCCACGGGCGAGCCGAAGGGCGCGATGTGCGAGCACGCGGGGATGCTCAACCATCTCTTCGCCAAGATCGACGACCTGGGGGTCGGCGAGGGCGGGGTGGTGGCGCAGACGGCTCCGCAGTGCTTCGACATCTCGCTGTGGCAGCTCGTCTCGGCGCTGCTGGTGGGCGGGCGGACGCTGCTGGTGGAGCAGGACGTGCTCATGGACGTGGAGCGGTTCGCCGACACGCTGGTGGAGAACCGGGTGGGGGTGACCCAGCTCGTGCCCTCCTATCTGGAGGTCCTGGTCTCCTACCTGGAGCAGCACCCGCGCGGCTTCCCCGACCTGCGTGTCGTGTCGGTGACGGGTGAGGCGCTCAAACCGGAGCTGGTGCAGCGCTGGTTCGCCGTCCAGCCGGGCGTCAAGCTGGTCAACGCCTATGGTCTGACCGAGACGTCCGACGACACCAACCACGAGATCATCGACGGGCCCTGCGACCGTGTCCTGCTGGGGCGCGCGGTGAACAACGTCCGCGTCCTGGTCGTCGACGAGCGGCTGGAGCTGGTGCCGCTGGGCGCGCCGGGGCTCATCGCCTTCTCCGGCGTGTGCGTGGGCCGAGGCTACGTGAACGATCCCGAGCGCACCCGCGAGGCCTACCGCGAGGACCCGTACCGGCCGGGCGAGCGGTTGTACCTGGGCGGTGACTGGGGGCGCTGGCATCCGGGTGGCAAGCTGGAGTTTCTGGGGCGCCGGGACAACCAGGTCAAGATCCGGGGCTTCCGCATCGAGATCGGCGAGATCGAGAACACGCTGCTGCGGGTTCCGGGGGTGCGGGACGGCGCGGTGGTCGTGTCCGAACGGGCCGGGCAGGGAAAGCAGTTGGTCGCCTTCTACGCGGGGCGCGAGCTGTCCGTGGACGAGCTGCGGGACGCGCTGGGCGCGGGGCTGCCCCCCTACATGGTCCCCGCGGCCTTCCACTGGCGGCAGGCCCTCCCGCTGACGGCCAACGGAAAGATCGACCGCAAGGCGCTCACCGAGCTGGCCGGGCAGAGTACGCCGGCCGGCCACGACGACGCCGGGGACCGGCAGCCGCGTACCCCGGCCGAGCGTACGCTGGCCGCCGCCTGGGCGGAGTTGCTCGGCGTCGCCGAGGAACGGATCGGCCGTACGGACCACTTCTTCGACTCCGGGGGCACCTCCCTGACGGCGGTGAAGCTGACGATCGCGCTGGAGCGCGCGGTGTCGCTGAAGGACATCACCCGCAACCCGGTCCTCGCCGACCTGGCCGCCCTGCTGGACGGCGCGGCCGGGCACGACGGTGACCTGCTCCAGCCGCTGACGGACTCCGACGGGACGCCGGAGTGCGCGCTGGTCTGCTTCCCCTACGCGGGCGGCAACGCGGTCAACTTCCAGCCGGTGGCCAGCGCGCTGGCGGGCGGCGGGATGCCGGTGCTCGCGGTGGAACTGCCGGGGCACGACCTGGCGGGACGGCAGGAGCCGTTCGGGTCGGTGGCGGAGGTGGCGGAGCGGGTCGCGGCGGAGATCACCGCGCGCGGTCTGACCAGGGTCATGCTGTGGGGTCACTCGTCCGGCGCCGCTGCGGCGGTGGAGACGGCGCGCCGGCTCCAGGGGCTCGGGGTGGAGGTGGCGCGGCTGTTCCTGGGCGCGCAACTGCTGGGTACGGCCGCCGAGCGGCACGCCGCCGCGGAGGCGCTGTCGGTACGCAGTGACGCGGAGATCGCCGCGCGGCTGGCCGAGGAAGGTGGTTATGTCGAGCTGGCGGAACTGACCGCCCGGCACGCCGAACGCGTCGGCGCCGCCTACCGCCACGACTGCCTCTCCGCGCACCGGTACTTCTCCGATGTCCTGGAGAACCCACCGGCGGTGCGGCTCTCGGCGCCGGTGTCGGTGGTGGTGGCCGCCGACGACCCGTACACGGCCGGGTACACCGGCGCCCACCGGGACTGGCTGCTGCTGGCCGACCGCGTCGACCTGCACGAAATCCCAGACGGGGGCCACTACTTCCCACGCCTTCGTCCCACCGAGACGGCGAAGGCCGTACTGGCCGCCGTGGAGCCGGTGGGCTCCTCCTGACCTTCCTCCCTTCAGCCCAATGGCGGGCGACCGAAAGGAAATCCGACATGTCGACCTCTTCCCTGGCAGCTTCGCTCGACGTGGAGCTGCGGCCGGGCAGACCGCCGGTGACCCGTATCGACTCGCCGCCGGACGTACCGGGCTGGGCGGCGCAGTACCGCGACGTGCTGCGCGCCCGGGTCGCCGAGCACGGGTCGCTGCTGGTGCGGGGGCTGGGGCTGCGGGACCCGGAGCAGGTCGGTGCCGTGTTCGCCCGGCTGACCGGCGGCCTGATGACGGAGCGGGAGTCCTTCGCACCGCGCGGGACCTTCGGCTCCGGGCTGTACGCGTCCACGGCCTGGCCGGCCAATCAGCCGATGTGCATGCACCACGAGCTGAGCTACACCCGGGAGCCTCCCGGTCTGATGCTGTTCGCGTGCCTGACGGCGCCCGAGGACGGCGGGGCGACGGCGGTGGCGGACGCGGCGGAGGTGCTGGGGGAACTGCCGGCCGAGGTGCGGACGCGCTTCGAGCGGGAGGGCTGGCTGCTGACCCGGTCCTACAACGACGAGATCGGGGCGTCCCTGGAGGAGTCGTTCGGGACCGCCGACCGGGCCGGGGTGGAGGGCTACTGCCGGGCGCACGGCATCGACGTCGCCTGGCAGCCGGACGGTTCCCTGCGGACCACCCAGCGGCGTGCGGCCGTGGTGCGGCATCCGGTCACGGGCGAGGCGTGCTGGTTCAACCAGATCGCGTTCCTCAACGAGTGGACGCTCGCCCCGGAGGTCCGCGAGTACCTGGTGGACGTCTACGGCGCGGACGGCCTGCCGTTCAACACCCGTTACGGGGACGGCACGCCGATCGGCGAGGACGTGGTCGAACTGCTCAACGCGACGTACGAGAAGCACACCCGGCGCGAGCCGTGGCAGGCCGGCGACCTGCTCCTCGTCGACAACGTCCGCACCGCGCACAGCAGGGAGCCCTTCACCGGGGACAGGCAGGTGCTGGTCGGGATGGCCGACCCGCGCCGACTGGACGCCGGTGCCACGAACCGGGAGGCGAGCGAGCGATGACCGATCTGTTGCCCACCGTCGTACAGCCGGCCCACCCAGGCACGGCCTCGCCGACGTTCGCGGTGATCTCAGGTGAGCAGGTGCAGAAGGCGCTCACCGGACGCGAGCGGGAGATCACGGACCTGGTCGAGGCGACCTACCGGTTGCACGGAGCCGGGGACTCGGTGAACCCGCCGTCCTACTTCCTGCGGTTCCCCGACCGGCCCAGCTCGCGGATCATCGCGCTGCCGGCCTCGGTCGGCGGCTCCGTGGGCGTGGACGGGATGAAGTGGATCTCCAGCTTCCCGGACAACGTCCGGTCGGGGCTCCCCCGCGCCTCGGCGGTGCTGATCCTCAACGACCCCACCACGGGTTACCCGTTCGCCTGCCTGGAGAGCTCCATCATCAGCGCGACCCGGACGGCCGCGTCCGCCGCGCTGGCCGCCGACTGGTTCAGCCGCGACCGGCCGCGCCCGACCCGTGTCGGGTTCTTCGGCACCGGGCTGATCGCCCGCTACATCCACACCTTCCTCGCGGGCACCGGCTGGGAGTTCGAGGCGGTCGGGGTGCACGACCTGGCCGCCGACAGCGCCGCCGGGTTCTGCGACTACCTGCGGCAGGGCGGGACCGGCGCCGAGGTCACCGTCCACGACAGCGCGGCGGACCTGATCCGGTCCAGCGACCTGGTGGTCTTCGCCACCGTCGCCGGAGAGCCGCACGTCACCGACGCCTCGCTGTTCGCCCACAACCCCCTGGTCCTGCACGTCTCGTTGCGGGACCTCGCGCCCGAAGTGCTGCTGGCCTCGGCGAACTTCGTCGACGACGTCGAGCACTGCCTGAAGGCGGACACCTCTCCGCACCTGGTCGAACAGCGCACAGGGAACCGGGACTTCCTCAACGGCACGCTGAACGACGTGATGCTCGGCCGGGCCGCGCCGCCGCCCGACCGGCCGATCGTCTTCTCGCCCTTCGGGCTCGGCGTCCTCGACCTCGCCGTCGGCAAGTACGTCTACGACGAGACGGCCGCCGCGGGAAACCTCGGTCTCATCGACAACTTCTTCCACGACCTGCGCCGGTACGGCTGAGAGCACTGCCCTTCCCCGGTACCAGGAGGCCCATCGTGCCCGTCATATCCGCTCCCCATGACTTCAACGAAGGCCATCTCTTCGTCGACCTCGAGTCGACCCTCGGATGTCCCCTCTACCTGAAGTGCGAGGGTTTCAACTTCGCCGGCTCCATCAAGCTGAAGGCCGCGAACGAGATGGTGGAGGGCGCCGAGAGGGAGGGCATCCTCAAGCCGGACTCCGTCATCGTCGAGTCCTCCTCCGGCAACCTCGGCGTGGCGCTCAGCATGATCGCCGCGAGCAAGGGCTACCGGTTCCTGTGCGTGACCGACTCGCGCTGCAACCTGTCGACCCGGCTGATGATGGAGTCCCTCGGCAGCAAGGTGCACATCGTCGCCGACCTGGACGAGAACGGCGGGTTCCTCGGCACGCGGATCGAGTACGTCCGCTCGCTGTGCGCCTCCGACGACCGGTACGTGTGGCTCAGCCAGTACACCAACCCCGGCAACTGGCAGGCGCACTTCCGCACGACCGCACCGCAGATCGCTCGTCAGTTCCCGGGTCTGGACGTGCTGTTCGTCGGTACGGGTACCGCCGGGACGCTGATGGGGTGCGCGAGGTACTTCCGGCAGTGGCACCGCCCGGTGCGCATCGTCGCCGTGGACAGCGTGGGCTCGGTCGCGTTCGGCGGGGAACCAGGTCGCCGTATGATCCCCGGCCTCGGGATGAGCATGCGGCCGCCGCTGCTGGACGAGTCCTACGTCGACGAGGTGATCCGGGTGGAGGAGGCGGACACCATCCGGGCCTGCCACCGGATGGCCCGGCGCGGCTTCCTCTTCGGCGGATCCACCGGCACGGTGGTCAGCGGCGCGGCGCACTGGCTGGCCCGCCACGACACCCGTGACCTGACGGCGGTGGCCATCGCGCCGGACCTCGGCGAGCGGTATCTCGACACCGTGTACCAGACCAACTGGCTGCAGGATCTCTTCGGTGACGAGATCCTCGACCCGAGCCGATCCGCCACCCCCTTCGAGACGGACGCGCCGCTTGCCCGCGAGGCGGACAGCTGGCCACAGCCGTAGCGCGTTCCCCCGCCTGTCCCGTCCATCTCGGTGCCGCCCGTGTGAGGGCCCTGTGCAACAGGGCCCTCACAGGCGTCTTGCGGCGTAACCGGGGCACCCGGATTGCCGGAGACGCAGGAGGGGTGATGGTCATGTTCGAACCCGACCGTGAACGAGCGATGGCCCGTGAGGAGCCGGTCGGCGAATTGGTGCAGCGCGCCTCGCAGCAGCTCACCGAACTGGTGCGTGGCGAACTCCGCCTCGCGCAGGCGGAGATGAAGGAGAAGGGCAAGCGCTACGGCAAGGGCGGCGGGTTCTTCGGGGGCGCCGGCCTGGTCGGCTTCCTGACGCTCCAGGCGCTGGTGGCCACGGCGATCGCCGGCCTCGCCGTACCACTTCCGGTGTGGGCCGCGGCCCTGATCGTCACCGGCGTTCTCGGCGTGGTCACCGCGGTGCTCGCCCTGACCGGCAAGAAGGAGTTCGGCATGGCCGCCCCGCCCGCTCCGGAGCAGACCATCGACAGCGTGAAGGCCGATGTGGCCGAGATCAAGGAGAGTGCGAAGCGATGACACAGCAGCCGTTCGAGGAGTCCTCCTCCGCGAGCCCCCAGGAGCTTCGGGAGCAGGTCGAGCGGACCCGCCATGAGCTCGGGGAGACCGTGGAAGCACTCACCGACAAGGCCGACGTCAAGGCCCGTGCCCAGGAGAAGGCGGCCGCGCTGAAGGTGCAGACCACCGAGACCGCGCAGAAGCTGGCGGAGAAGGTGCCGGACCCCGTCAAGGGGAAGGCCGCCGCCGCGGCGACCCAGGTGAAGGCCAAGGCCGGCCAGGCCGAGCAGCTCTGGCAGGAGCGGGCGCCCGAGCAGGTCCGCGACAAGCGCAAGCTGCTGGTCGCCGGTGCGGTCGCGGTGGTCGCGCTGACCCTGCTGAGCCGCCGCAAGCGCCGCTAGGGTCCTTCGTCCGGCTCCCGCGAGCCCGGCATGATCCAACCTACCGGAGGGGCCCTGGACGAGCGGAGGTTCGCTCGACCGGGGCCCGTTCCGTGGTCTGGGCGGGTGCGGGGGCGATCGTGGGGAAGGCGGTTGTCATGAGCGTGGATGAATCTTCCTTGAGCGAGTCCTCCCTTCGCGCCGTGGGGTGGGCGCGGTCGCTGCCCGTCAGCAGTGGGGTGAAGGTGGCGCGGGACTGGACGCGCGGCCATCTGGAGAGCCTGGGCTGGGCGCGGAGCGCCCCGGACACGGTGGACGCGGTGCTGCTGACCGTGTCCGAGCTGGTCACCAACGCCCATGTGCACGCCCAGGCCACCGCGCAGCTCGTGCTGACCTGGGACAGCGAGTGCCTGCACGTCACCGTGCACGACGCCTCGCCGAAGCTTCCGGAGCAGCGCAGGCCGACCACCGGGGCGACCGGCGGCCGGGGCATGCTGCTGGTGGACGCGCTGGCCGACAGCTGGCGCGCCTACCCGTGCCCGCGCGGCAAGGAGGTCACCGCCTGCTTCCGGCCCGTGAGCTAGAGGGTGCCGTTCAGGAGCGGGCGAAGTCCTTCAGCCGAACCAGCAGGCTCACAGCCGCGCCGCGCACCTGATCAGGACGATCCGGGACGGCTCGATCCAGCGGGGCGAGCCGGCTGAACGCCCGCCCGGACCGGGGCAGACGAGCCTCGCGGCCTCGGCGCTCGACGGTTCCGGTTTCCCGTCGGTCCCGCACTGCACCAGGTCGCCGTACATGTGGGGCGCCCAGGTGACCACGGTGTCGCGTATCGGCGTCGAGTCCGCCGGAGTGCGGTGGTACACGAAGGACGCTTCGTGGGTGGTAACGCCGACGGCGTGGAACAGAACACCTGACGACTTCGTGAACGACACCTGCTGCACCTGTCCCCGCCGAGGGTGAAGTCCGTTCCCGTGTCGGCCAGTTCGATACCGGTCTTCTTCTCCAGCACCTCAACGGCGGCACGTGGGGCCGGCGCCCTCTCGCCCCGTACCGGTGTCACGCCCGTAGTCGCAGCCCTTGCCGCTGCCGTCCTGGACGCACACCTTCGAGACGGTACCTGTGCGCTCGCTCCACGCACATCCGTCCCCGCTGACCACCAGGGACACACGGCTGCTCCCCGCCTCGGGCCGAGGCGGGGAGCAGCCGTGTGGGCGGGAATCAGGACACCGTGCGCGTGAAGCCGTATGGCGCCGTGTGGGAGTTGGCCGCCCGCACGCCAGGACCCCCGTCGCCACAGGGTCGACGGGGGTCCCCCGGATCCCGGGCGGATCAGCTCCGGTCAGCCGCCGGGCGGTCCTTCGCCAGGGCGTACAGCTCCTTCGACGTCGTGATCAGCTCTCGGCGTTCCTCGTTGGAGCCGACCATGGGCTGGGAGCCGCGCAGGGGGACCTGGGCGCTCTCGGGGAGGAACTTGACCGTGACCAGGCCGATGAGGCCGGCCAGCATCAGGTAGTACGCGGGCATCAGTTCGTCACCGGTGGCGTTCACCAGCGCGGCGGTGACCAGCGGGGTCGTACCGCCGAAGGCGGCGACGGAGAAGTTGAAGCCGATGCCCATCGCCGCGTAGCGGACGGCCGTCGGGAAGAGGGCCGGCAGCGTGGCCGCGCTCGGTGCGGCGAAGCAGGCCAGCAGGGTGGAGAGGATCAGCACGCCGAGGATCGGCGCCCAGGCGCCCTCCATCCTGATCAGCAGGAAGGCCGGGATCGCCAGGACGATCATGGCGGCGGCGGCCCAGCCGTACAGCGGGCGCCTGCCGATCCGGTCGCTCAGCCGGCCGAGGAACGTGATCAGGATGACGATCCACACCATGCCGATGAGCACCAGCACATCGGCCGAACTGCTGGACCGTCCGAGGGTCTCGGTCTGGTACGTCGGCAGGTAGCCGGTGACCATGTAGTTGGTGACGTTGTACAGCAGCACCAGGCCCATGCAGATGAGCAGCGCCGCCCAGTGCCTCTTGATGATGTCCTTGAACTCGCTGCCCGCCGACTCCTGGGCGAGGCTCTTCTCGTGTTCGTCGAGCTGCTGCTGGAACGCCGGGGACTCCTCCAGCTTCATCCGCATGTAGAGGCCGATCACGCCGAGCGGACCGGCGATCAGGAACGGGATGCGCCAGCCCCAGGAGAGCATCTCGGCGTCCGACAGCAGCAGGTTCAGCACGGTGACCAGGGCGGAGCCGAGGGCGTAGCCGACGAAGGTGCCGAAGTCGAGCCAGCTCGAGAGGAAGCCGCGCCGCCGGTCGGGTGAGTACTCCGCGACGAAGGTGGTCGCGCCGCCGTACTCACCGCCGGTGGAGAAGCCCTGCACCATGCGGGCGATCAGCAGCAGGACGGGGGCCGCGATGCCGATGGTGGAGTAGCCGGGGATCACACCGATGGCGAAGGTGCCGACGGCCATCATGATCATGGTGGTGGCCAGAACCTTCTGCCGGCCGAGCCGGTCGCCGAGCGGTCCGAAGACCAGGCCGCCGAGGGGGCGGACCACGAAGGCGGCGGCGAAGGTGGCGAAGGAGGAGATCACCTGGGCACCTGGAGAGGCGCCAGGGAAGAACACCTTGCCGAGCGTGGCGGCGAGGTAGCTGTAGACCCCGAAGTCGAACCACTCCATGCAGTTGCCGAGCGCCGAGGCGCCGACGGCTCGCTTGAGGAGGGGAGGTTCGACGACCTGGACGTCGTCCTTGCGGAAGGCGCCGCGATTGCGGCGCAGTCTGCTGGTCAGCTCCTCACGGACCTGATGAGGGAGGTCCGTCACCGCCTGGGAGGTCTTCCTCTTTATGCCTGAGGGCCGCTCTCCGTCGGACAGGGCATCGCTCACTGCCGCTCCTTTCGCCGTCGGTGTCACCGGGACGCGCTGTCTCCGGCCGCACCGGGCACAGCCCCGCGTCTCATCCTGCTGCCCTGGGCAGCACGCGTCACACCAGCCACGTACACATGGGCGAACGCCGAGGTCAGCGGCGGGGTGATTAAGAAACAAGGCAGCTCAATCCCATGACGTGCGACGGTTGGACTTCGCGCTGCCGAGGGCGCAGGGTGGATCAGCCCCGCTTCCCGGGGGCACCCCTACGGCATCACCCGGAGACCACCCGATGAACCATGTCGCGGACCCCGCTCGCTACGACGGCACCATGCGCTACCGGCGCACCGGCCGCTCGGGGCTCGATCTGCCCCTGCTGTCGCTGGGCTACTGGCACAACTTCGGTGACGACCGGCCCTTCGAGACCCAGCGCGAGATCGCACTGCGCGCCTTCGACCTGGGAATCACCCATCACGACCTGGCGAACAACTACGGCCCGCCCTACGGCTCGGCGGAGATCAACTTCGGCCGGCTGATGAAGCAGGACCTCGCGCCCTACCGGGACGAGCTGGTGGTCTCCACCAAGGCGGGCTGGGACATGTGGCCGGGCCCCTACGGTCAGGGCGGCGGCTCGCGCAAGTACGTGCTGGCCTCCCTGGACCAGTCGCTGAAGCGTATGGGCCTGGACTACGTGGACATCTTCTACTCCCACCGGCTGGACGCCAGCACGCCGCTGGAGGAGACGATGGGCGCGCTCGACACCGCCGTCCGCCAGGGCAAGGCGCTGTACGTCGGCATCTCCTCCTACGACGCCGAGCGCACCCGGCAGGCCGCTGCGATCCTGCGCGAACTGGGCACGCCGATGCTGATCCACCAGCCGTCGTACAGCATGCTCAACCGCTGGATCGAGACCGAGGGTCTGCTCGACGTGGCCGAGGAGGAGGGCTTCGGTGTCATCGGCTTCACGGCGCTGGCCCAGGGGCTGCTGACCGGCCGCTACCTGGACGGTGTGCCGGAGGACTCGCGGGCGGCGGCGGGCAAGTCCTTCGACCAGTCCTGGCTGACGGAGGACATGCGCGGCCGGCTGCGCGCCCTCAACGACATCGCAGCCCGGCGCGGCCAGTCCCTGGCCCAGATGGCGCTGGCCTGGGCGCTGCGCGACGAGCGGGTGACCTCGCTGGTGATCGGCGCCTCGCGCACCGAGCAGCTGGAGCAGAACGTGGCGGCGCTCGAGAACTTGGAGTTCAGCGCCGAGGAGCTGGCCGAGATCGACAAGTACGCCACCGACGGCGGGGTCGACCTGTGGGCCGACGCCCGGCAGGGCAACCTCGGCGGCTGATGCCGCGCGAAGCGTGACGTGACCCCTCTGACAGACCGCCTACCGTGTGGCCGTGCACCGTCAAGCTAAGGTGTAGGCAATGGTTGCACAAAGAAACAGTCAAAATCGTCAGGGGGGTTGCGATGGGTACCGCACGCACGAGTAGGACGCCGTTGCCGGGGATCGGTGTCCGGTACGACCTCACCACCCGCGAGCACCGCCGGCTGTCGGTGGTGGCCCACCGGGACGGGGCGCGGACGCTGAGCGCCTACCGCGAGGACGACCCCGACGCGTGCGCGCTGTCGCTGCAGTTGAGCGGCGGGGAGGCGGAGGCCGTCGCCAAGACGCTGATGCCGTCGCACCAGAGCCCCAGCCTGCTCTCCACGACCGAGCTGGGCCTGGTGGCCGAGCGCATCTCGCTGTCCTCCGTCTCGCACTGGAACGGGCGGCTGCTCGGGGAGACACGGATGCGCACCGAGACCGGCGTGTCGATCGTGGCCGTCTTGCGCCGCGCCGACGCCATCCCCTCCCCCGGTCCGAGCTTCCGGCTCGCGGGCGGTGACACGCTCATCGTGATCGGCACCCGCGAGGGCGCCGACGCGGCCGCCGAGATCCTCGGCAGGGAGTGATCCGGATGCACTCCTCCGCGGTCTTCCTGATCGAGTTCGGTGCCATCATCCTGGCCCTCGGCCTGCTCGGCCGGCTCGCCGCCCGGCTGAGCTTCTCCCCCATCCCGCTGTACCTGCTCGCCGGGCTGGCCTTCGGCGAGGGCGGGCTGCTGCCGCTGGGCGCCAGCGAGGAGTTCGTGGCGATCGGGGCCGAGATCGGCGTGATCCTGCTGCTGCTCATGCTGGGTCTGGAGTACACCGCCGGTGACCTGGTCTCCAACCTGAAGACGCAGTACCCGGCCGGTCTGGTGGACTTCGCGCTCAACGCGGTTCCGGGCGCGGTGATGGCGCTGATGCTGGGCTGGGGTCCCATCGCCGCCGTGGTGCTGGCCGGCATCACCTGGATCTCGTCCTCCGGCGTCATCGCCAAGGTCCTGGGCGACCTGGGCCGGATCGGCAACCGGGAGACCCCGGTGATCCTCAGCATCCTGGTGCTGGAGGACCTGTCGATGGCGGTCTACCTCCCGCTGGTCACCGCACTGCTGGCCGGCACGGGCTTCGTGGCGGGCGGGATCACGCTCGCCATCGCCCTCGGCGTGGCCGGTCTGGTGCTTCTGCTGGCGGTGCGCTTCGGCCGGGTCATCTCGCGCTTCGTCTCCAGCGACGACCCGGAGAAGCTCCTGCTCGTGGTCCTCGGCCTCACCCTGCTGGTGGCCGGACTCGCCCAGCAGCTCCAGGTCTCGGCGGCGGTCGGCGCCTTCCTGGTGGGCATCGCACTGTCCGGCGAGGTCGCCGAGGGCGCGCACAACCTGCTGGCACCGCTGCGGGACCTGTTCGCGGCCGTGTTCTTCGTGTTCTTCGGGCTGCACACCGATCCGGCGAGCATCCCGCCGGTGCTGCTGCCCGCGCTGGCCCTCGCGGTCGTCACCGCCCTCACCAAGATCGCCACCGGTTACTGGGCGGCGCGGCGCGCGGGTGTCTCCGTCCGGGGCCGCTGGCGGGCGGGCGGCACGCTGGTGGCGCGCGGCGAGTTCTCCGTGGTCATCGCCGGTCTCGCGGTCACCTCGGGGATCGACTCCCGGCTGGGCCCGCTGGCCACCGCGTACGTGCTGATCCTGGTGGTGGTCGGCCCGCTGACCGCGCGCTACACCGACCAGATCGCCCTGGCGGCGGCCAAGTGGCGCCGGGACCGCACGGCCCCCGCCGAGCCGGCCGCGGAACCGTCCGCCCCGGAGCAGGCGCGCGACCAGGACGCGGTCGGCCGATCCTGAGCACGGTCCCGGGTGCGGCCCTTCCCACAGGTCACGGGGGGCGCGGTGCGACGCAGGGTGGCGCCATGCGGGCTCCCCTCGTCGGCCAGCCGTCCCCGCTGCTCGGTCCCTGCGGCCACGGGCCCGTCGGCGCGGCCGTCCTCCCGGAGGATCTCCGGGTACCGGCGCCGGCGAGAGGGACCTGCTCTCGGACGGGATCCACGCCGGAGCGGGTGAGCCGGTCATCGTCGCCGTGGCCGCCGGGGCGTTCCCGGCGGCGGTCCCCGGGGACGATGTGCCACCTGGTCGGGCGTACCGGCGGCCGGGCGGTCCTCGCCGGGCCAGGTACCTGCTGCTGACGCCGGAACGCTTCGAGGCCGCGGAGGCGTTCTTCCGGCGGCACGGCGGCAAGGTCACCACGGTGGCCCGCTCCGTGAAGGGCCCGCGCCGGGCCGACGGGGTCGTCGTGGGTACCACCGGGGATGGCCCGGCCCCGCTTCCTCGGCTTCGGCGCGCTCGGCGCGGCTCTCCGGGTGGGGGTGCGGGTCCTCGCGGGCGTGGCCGGCGGGCGTCCACGCCACGACGGTGTTCGACGAGAGCGTCCGGTGAAGCCGTGACGTGCTCGTCGCGGTCGGATCGCTGGCCGCGGCGCCGGCCGTCCGGCATCCGGTGCGGCGCGGGCGGGTCCGTCCGGGTGAATCCGGTCCATGGATTCCGGCCCTCTTGGTTTGGCCTTCGGCGGTGGGGATATCCGGATGGCGACCACGCACCGAGAACGTTGGGATGTGAAATTCCATGGCTGGTGACGAGAAGGGCAAGGCCAAGGCCGAGCAGGTCAAGGGCAAGGTCAAGGAGACCATGGGCAAGGCCGTCGGGAACGAGCGCATGGAGGCCGAGGGCCGGGCCGAAGGCGCGAAGGGCGACGCACGCGAGGCCAAGGAAAAGGCCAAGGACGTGTTCAAGCACTGAGTCGGTGCGCAGCCGTACCCGGCGCGGGCCCGGAAATTCCATTCGTGGATTTCCGGGCCCGCTGCTTTGTGTCCGGTGTTTCGGTCCGGCCGTTCTCGCGCGTCCGGGGCATTTCCGCACTCATACCCCTTGACCGGCGGAGCTCGGGGTAGCCGGGTGGAGACGGGACGATCCTCCGAGATCGCACGACGGGGCCTTGACCAGCCACCACGGGAGAAGGGCGATTCCGCATGGACCTCCCCCTCACGACAGACACGATGCCGCGTACCGCGCCGGACCTGCCGCGCTACAGCCGCCGGTGGGACGCCGGCACCGCGTCCCTGCCGGAGGCCAGGAACGCGGTCGCCGATCTGCTCGCGCGGGTCCGCCCGGCGCCCTCGGTCCGTGCCGTGCAGGACGCACAGCTCGTCACCAGCGAACTGGTGACCAACGCGCTCAAGCACGCGCCGGGGCCGTTCTTCCTGCACATGGAAGTGGTGCCGGACCCGCCGGCGCTCCGGATCAGCGTCACGGACTCCTCGCCCCGGCCGCCCCGGCACCGGGCGCCCGACCCGGAGCGGGTGGGCGGTCACGGGCTGCGGCTGGTGAGCCTGCTGTGCGACGCCCTCGAGGTCGTACCACTGGGCCGCGGCAAGCGGATCACGGCGTCGGTCGCGCTGGCGTAGGGCCCGTCCGGACCTGGCCGAAGAGGCTCCGGGGGCTACTGGCCCGGCGGCCGCGCGTCGTCGCCGGGCCGGAGCAGGGGGTCGGCGTCCTCGGTGCCCGGGCGGGGTGGCGGGGCCTCCCCCGCGGTGAGGTGTTCCAGCACCTCGACCAGTTCCTCGCACGCCCGCTCCACGGAGCGCCGGGTGTGCCGTTGCTCGGCGATCACTGCCGACAGCAGCAGCGCGGTCAGCGCCATGGTGCCGTTGAAGCCCTGGAGCTTGGTCATGACCTCGACGCGGGTCAGCCCGCGGAAGGCGCCGACATTCTCGCCGGCGACGAGCGCGGCGAGCACCGAGGTGGCCAGCGCGCAGAGCATGCTGCCGACCAGCTCGAAGCGGAGCGCGATCCAGATGATCAGCGGGTACACCAGGAACAGCAGGCTGAGGTGGCTGTAGACGGCGAACGGGACGACGCAGCCGGCGGCCACGGCCAGCGTTCCGGCCTCCCACCTGCGGGGTGTCGGCCGCAGCCCGCGGGCGTGGCTGAACAGGAGCAGGAGCGGGGTGACCAGCAGGACACCCATGGCGTCCCCCACCCACCAGGCGAGCCACACGGTCCAGAAGGTGTGCGCGGGCATCCGGTGGGTCGCCAGGAGCAGGGCCACGCCCACGGTCGAGCTGATCAGCATGGCGCCCAGCGCGCCGAAGAACACCAGGGCGACCCCGTCCCGCAGCCGCCTGAGGTCGGTACGGAGCCCGGCCCGGCGCAGCAGCGCCACCGCCACCACCGGAGCCAGGGTGTTGCCGACCATGTAGCCGAGCGCGTAGAGCAGCGGCGAGTCCAGCGACAGCATGATCAGGAAGGCGCCGATCGTGACGCCGGGCCAGTAGCGGACCCCGAGGATCAGCAGGGCGGCGACGGCCACACCGGTCGGCGGCCAGATGGGGGTGACGACCGCGCCGCCGACGGTGAGCTTGCAGAGCAGGCCGAGGCGCCCGGCCGCGAAGTAGCAGACCGCGACGGCCACGACCACGGCGGCATGGCCGCCGGGCCGACGCGCTTCAGGGAATGCCACCACCCGGCAACTCTCACACCGGACAGCCGGGCGCGGCGAGGCGAACGACGCCTATGGCGTAACGTCGCGGGGCATTGCGGGCGGGTGTTCGGGGCCGTCGTGCCCGACGACGAGTACGGCCGCGTCGTCGTCGTGGCCCACGTGGTCGGCGCCCTTGATCACGGCGGCGGCGAGCGCGTGCGCCCTCAGGCCGGCGACGGCGGCGATGCCCGCGAGGCGCACGACCTGGGCGAGGCCGTCCTCGACGTGCAGTGAGGGCCCCTCCACCACGCCGTCGGTGAGCAGGACGAAGACGCCGCCGGTGGAGAGCCGGTGCCGGGTGACGCGGTAGTCCATTCCGGGCTGGATGCCGAGGGGCGGGCCACCCATGTCGTGGACGACGCCGGACTTGCCGTCGGCCGTGGCCCAGACGAACGGTATGTGCCCGGCCCGGGCGCTCTCCAGGACGCCCGTGACGGGGTCCAGCCGGAGGAAGGTGCAGGTGGCGAAGAGATCGCTGCCGAGGGTCACCAGCAGGTCGTTGGTGCGGGCGAGGAGTTCGCCGGGCTCACTGGTGACGGAGGCGAGCGCGCGCAGGGCGGCCCGGACCTGGCCCATGAAGGCGGCCGCCTCGATGTTGTGGCCCTGGACGTCGCCGATGGTGAGGCCGATCCTGCCGTCCGGCATCGCGAAGGCGTCGTACCAGTCGCCGCCCACGTTGAGGCCCTGGTTGGCGGGGGCGTAGCGCACCGCGAGGTGGAGACCGGGGCGGCTGGGGAGGTCGCGCGGGAGCATGCCGCGCTGGAGGGCGATGGCCAGTTCGACCTGGCTGCGCTGCTGTTCCGCGCGCTCCCGCGCCTGAGCCGTGAGCGAGCCGAGTCGGGCAAGCAGCTCGTCGCCGTCGTCCGTGGGGCGCTTGCGGAACATCGTTCACTTCCGGTGGGCGGTGATCCTGGCGGGCCGTTGTCTGGATTCTACCCATCTGGGCGCCTTCGGCGTCCGGGACGGCCCGCCTCGGACCGTCAGTGCACCTGGGAGTCGATGCCGGTGATCACGGCGGGCCCGAGCGGCGCGGTGTTCTCGTCCAGCCCGGCGGTGCGCAGGGCCTCGTCGGCGAGACGGCGGGCCTCCTGCTCGGCGTGCCGGTTGCTGTCGGCCTCGACGGTGAGGTGGAGGGTGAAGGTGCCGTCCTCGTTCACGTTGAGGGTGTCGAGGTCCTCGGCGCTGCCCAGGTCGGTGGCGTGCGGGTCGGCGGGGCGCAGGGCCCGGCCGAGCCGGGCGCGGGTGCCGGCCTCGATGTCCGTGGTGAAGGTGCCGGGCACGGTGATCACGTAGGTCGTCATGGTCGTCCTTTCCTCGAAGCCACCGCCTACCCCCTTTCCGGTCCTTCGCACCGGCGCGGGGTCACAGGGGTGAGTGCACGAGCACCGTGACATAGGCGCCGTACAGCACGGAGACGGCGGCCAGGGCTCCGCCGACCAGGAGGGCCGCGGCGGGGCGGGTGCGCCAGCCGCGGGTGAGGGCGCGGGCGGCCGGGATGAGCAGCGGGAAGGCCGGCAGCAGGAAGCGGGGCTTGGAGGAGAAGGAGCCGGAGCCGAACACCACGAGCAGCACCAGGACGCCGGCGAAGGTGACCAGGACCAGCGGGGCGCGCTCCAGGCAGAGCAGCGCGAACAGCACCAGGCTGATCAGGACGAGGGCGAGGGCGACGGGGTAGACGACCTGGCCGCCGTGGGCGAGGAGCGCGCCGACGAAGCGGGCCGCGCCGGCGCCGAAGTCGATCCGGGAGCCCCAGGCGCTCTGCACGGCGAAGTAGCCGCCCGTCAGGTCGCCGGTGCGCCGGCCGACCCAGAGGACGTAGCCGAGCCAGCCGAGGGGGGCGAGCAGGCAGGCCGCCCACACCCGAGGGGCGGCCTGCCCGCGCCGCAGCCAGAGCTGTCGCGCGCCGGCCGTGATGACGGCGGCCGCCACGGCGAAGCCGGTGGGCCGGGCGAGGCCCGCCAGGAGCGCGAGGGTGCCCGCCCAGAGCCAGCGGTCCCTGAGCACGCAGTACAGGGACCAGGCGGCCAGGGCGGCGAAGAGGGACTCGGTGTAGGCGATGGTCAGCTCCACCGCGTGCGGCAGCGCGGCCCACAGCGCGACGAGGGCGGTGGCGGTGGCACGGCCGTACAGGCGGTGGCCGATGAGGTGGACGCCGTACGCGGCGACGACGGCGGCCGTCCAGGAGACGAGCATGGCCGCCGCCGCCGGGGTGAGCGGCAGGACGGTGTCGGCCGCCCGGACCAGGGCCGGATAGAGCGGGAAGAACGCCCAGTCGCTCTGCACTCCCCCGGTGGGGGTGATCCAGATGAGCCGGCCGTAGCCGTGGGCTGCGATGTGGAGGTACCAGCGCGAGTCCCAGGAGTGGGCGAGGCCGCGCACGAGCGGGCGGCCGGTCAGCGCGTTGACGGCGATCACGGTGGCGATGCCCGCCGCGCGGACGGCGGCGAACAGCGCGAGGGCGAGGAGGGCGCCGTGCGGTGCGCGGTGGTGGACGATCCGGGGCAGTGCGCGGCGGCGGGCCGGGCGGGGGGCGGTGGCCGCTCGGGGCCTGGGTGCGGAAGACGTGATCACGCTCCGACCATGGTCACGGGGTACGGGCGGTGCAACGCGGTGCCAGGGTGTCGCGCGTTCTTCCACCCTGATTCAGGAACGGCGCCCGGGCCGACCCCCCGTGACGGGGGGCTGTGATGATCAAAGTAGGGTGTGTCTACCATATGAGCGCCGCCTAGCTCGAAAGATAGATCTGTGACTGTCAACGACGACTCGTTCACGAACTGGAAGCACCGCGAGGAGATCGCGGAGTCGATGATCCCGATCATCGGGAAGCTGCACCGCGAGCGGGACGTGACCGTCCTGCTGCACAGCCGCTCCCTGGTGAACAAGTCGGTGGTCAGCATCCTCAAGACCCACCGTTTCGCCCGTCAGATCGCGGGAGCGGAGCTGTCGGTCACCGAGACGATGCCGTTCCTGAAGGCGCTGACCGCCCTCGACCTCGGCCCCTCCCAGATCGACCTCGGCATGCTGGCCGCGACGTACAAGGCCGACGACCGGGGACTGAGCGTCGCGGAGTTCACCGCCGAGGCGGTCGCCGGGGCGACCGGCGCCGAGAAGATCGAGCGCCGCGCGCCGCGCGACGTCGTGCTGTACGGCTTCGGCCGGATCGGCCGGCTGGTCGCACGGCTGCTGATCGAGAAGGCCGGTTCGGGCAACGGCCTGCGCCTGCGCGCCGTCGTGGTCCGCGGCGGTGGCGCCAAGGCCGCCGGTGACCTGGTCAAGCGGGCCTCGCTGCTGCGCCGCGACTCGATCCACGGCCAGTTCCAGGGCACCATCACGGTCGACGAGGACGCCAGCACGATCGTCGCCAACGGCAACGAGATCAAGGTGATCTACGCCGACGACCCCTCGTCCGTGGACTACACCGAGTACGGCATCCGCGACGCCATCCTCATCGACAACACCGGCAACTGGCGTGACCGCGCGGGCCTGTCGAAGCACCTGCGGCCCGGTATCGACAAGGTCGTGCTGACCGCGCCCGGCAAGGGTGACGTGCCGAACATCGTGCACGGCGTCAACCACCACACCATCAAGCCCGACGAGCAGATCCTGTCCTGCGCGTCCTGCACCACCAACGCCATCGTCCCGCCGCTGAAGGCCATGGACGACGAGTACGGGGTGCTGCGCGGCCACGTCGAGACGGTCCACTCGTTCACCAACGACCAGAACCTGCTGGACAACTACCACAAGGCCGAGCGCCGCGGCCGCTCCGCGCCGCTCAACATGGTGATCACCGAGACGGGCGCCGCGTCCGCCGTGTCGAAGGCACTGCCGGACCTCAAGGCGCCGATCACCGGCAGCTCGATCCGGGTCCCGGTGCCGGACGTCTCGATCGCCATCCTCAACCTGCGGCTCGGCCGCGAGACCACCCGCGAGGAGGTCCACGACTACCTGCGCGAGGTGTCGCTGACCTCCCCGCTGAAGCGCCAGATCGACTTCACCACGGCCCCCGACGCGGTCTCCAGCGACTTCATCGGCTCCCGCAACGCCTCGATCGTCGACGGCGGCGCTCTGAAGGTCGACGGCGACAACGCGATCCTCTACCTCTGGTACGACAACGAGTTCGGCTACTCCTGCCAGGTGGTCCGGGTCGTCCAGCACGTCTCGGGCGTGGAGTACCCGACGTACCCGGCGCCGGAGGTCTGAGAGACCCCGTAGCGGCTCACGGAGGCCGCCGACCGTACCCCGGTCGGCGGCCTCCGGCGTTCTCGCCTACGCGTGACGCGCATTTGCCTAAACCCTTTAGGCAAATGCATAATCGTTCAGGTTCACCGAGAGGCGGAGTTCGTGGTGCGTGCGGGACTGAGTACGGAGCGGCTGGTCCGGGCCGGGGCGGAGCTGGCCGACGAGGCCGGGTTCGAGCAGGTCACGGTGTCGGCGCTGGCCCGGCGGTTCGATGTCAAGACCGCGAGCCTGTACTCGCATCTGCGCAACTCCCACGACCTGCGCACCCGGATCGCGCTGCTCGCCCTGGAGGAGCTGGCCGACCGTGCCGCCGAGGCGCTCGCGGGCCGGGCCGGCAAGGACGCCCTGACCGCGTTCGCCAACGCCTACCGCGACTACGCGCGCGCACACCCCGGCCGCTTCGAGGCGGCCCGGTACCGGCTGGACCCGGAGACCGCGGCGGCCGGCGCGGGCGTCCGGCACTCCCAGATGACCCGGGCGATCCTGCGCGGCTACGACCTCGCCGAGCCCGACCAGACCCATGCCGTACGCCTGCTGGGCAGTGTGTTCAGCGGCTACGTCGGCCTGGAGTCGGCGGGCGGGTTCGACCACAGCACTCCCGGTTCGCAGGAGTCCTGGGACCGCGTCCTCGACGCACTCGACGCCCTGCTGCGCAACTGGCCCGCCTCCTGAACTCCCTGCCCCTACTGCCTACGGACCTCCTATGACCAACGAGTGGACCACCACCGCCCTCACCGCCGATCTCGTCCGGGGCGCGCTGGAACTGGAGCGGACCGAGCGCGGCCTCCTCCCGCACCGGCTGCCCGCGCGGGCCCGCGCCCAGTGCGCCGACCCGCAACTGCACATGGCGGAGTCCCAGCCCTCAGGCGTACGGCTGGTGTTCCGCACCCGTGCCACCGCGATCGAGCTGGACACCGTGCCGACGAAGCGGGCCTACCTGGGTGCCCCGCCCCGCCCGGACGGCGTCTACGACCTGGTGGTCGACGAACGCCCCGCGGGCAGCACCACGGTGGACGGCGGTGACACGCTGACCATCGACATGACCACCGGCGCCGCCGAACTGACCCGCGGTCCGGTCGGCACCGCCCGCTTCGGCGGGCTGTCCGCCGAGGACAAGACCGTGGAGATCTGGCTGCCGCACAACGAGACCACCGAGCTGGTCGCCCTGCGCACCGACGCGCCCGTGACGCCCGTGTCCGCCGCGGACCGGCCGGTGTGGCTGCACCACGGCAGCTCCATCAGCCACGGCTCGGACGCCGCGAACCCGACCGGCGTCTGGCCGGCCGTCGCCGCTTCGCTCGGCGGGGTCGAGCTGGTCAATCTGGGGCTGGGCGGCAGCGCCCTGCTGGACCCGTTCACCGCCCGCGCGCTGCGGGACACCCCGGCCGACCTGATCAGCGTCAAGGTGGGCATCAACCTGGTCAACACCGACCTGATGCGGCTGCGCGCGTTCGGACCCGCCGTGCACGGGTTCCTCGACACGGTCCGCGAAGGTCACCCCGACATACCGCTGCTCGTGGTCTCCCCCATCCTGTGCCCGATGCACGAGGACACCCCCGGCCCGACCATGCCGGACGTCGCCGCGCTGAGCGAGGGCCGGCTCGCGTTCCGCGCGGCCGGTGACCCGGCGGAGGCGGCGCGCGGCAAGCTCACGCTGAACACCGTACGGGAGGAGCTGGTCAGGATCGTGGGGCAGCGCTCCGCCGAGGACCCGCACCTGCACCTGCTCGACGGGCGCGAGCTGTACGGCGAGGCCGACTTCGCGGAGCTGCCGCTGCCCGACGGGCTCCACCCGGACGGCGCGGCGCACCGGCGGATCGGTGAGCGGTTCGCGAAGCTCGCCCTCGCACCCGGCGGCCCCCTGGCGCCCCGCGCCCGGTGAGCGCGGAGCCTCAGACGAGGTGGCCGAAGACGACCAGGTTCTCCGTGTAGTCCTTGGCCGTGTGGTCGTAGTCCCCGGCGCAGGTGATGAGCCGGACCTCGGGGCGCTTGGCGTTCGCGTACACCCGCTCGTTCGGGAAGTCGTCCTTGGCGAAGGTGTCGGCGCTGTCCACGACGAAGTTCGCGGTGTTGCCGTCGGCGCGCTCCACGGAGAAGCGGTCACCGGGCGCCAGGTCGTCGAGGCGGGCGAAGACGGCCGCCGAGGTGGTCGTGTCCACGTGGCCGGCGATGACCGAGGTGCCCTTCTCGCCGGGCGAGGCGCCCTTGCCGTACCAGCCGACGAGGTTGGTGTTGCCCGCGGGCGGGGGCTCCAACTGGCCGTTGGAGGCGAGGACGAGGACGGTGAAGGGCGCGTCCACGCCGATCTCGGGAATGCGCAGCCGGGTCGGCGCCGAGCGGGGCAGCGGGGCCCCCGCCTTGACCGCGCCCGCCGCCGCGGTCCTGGTGCGTGCGGTGTCGGCGTCCGTGCCGTGGTGGCTGCCGAGGACGCTGAGCGCCAGGACGGCGATGGCCACCCCCCACAGCGTCAGCCGGCCGCCCCGGCCCGCGTTGTCACCGGAAGGGTCTGCTGCCATCGGACACCACCTCGCTCGGACACGGCAGCGCAGGGATCTGGATCGTGGGGCGCGGGCCGCCGACGCGCTGAGGCGCCGACGGCGGCCACGGCCCCTGGGGTTCGGGGACGGTCAGGAGGCCGAACCTGCGGCCTTCCTCCGGCGCAGGGCGTAGACGCCGACGGCACCGGCGGCGAGGACGGCGACGCCGCCCGTGGTCACGCCACCGGAGCCGGCGAGGGCGCCGCCACCGGTGTGCATGCCGCCGCGCGGCTCGTCGGAGTCGCCCTTGCCACCGCCGCCGCCACCGCTGTCCTTGCCGCCGCTGCCGCCGCCGTCGCCCTTGTCCTTGTAGCTCTCCGGGTCGAAGCGGCTGTCGTCGCCGGAGCTCCGCTCGGCGCTGCTGACGGCGGCGAGGGCACCGCCGCCGGTGTGCATGCCGCCGCGCGGGCCGCCGCTGTCGGAGCCGGAGTCGTAGGAGCCGCGGCCGGAGTCCCTGCCGCCGGAGTCCCTGCCCCCCGAGTCCCGGCCGCCGGACTCCTTGTCCCCGGAGCCCTGGTCCCGGCCGGAGCCGCTGTCCTGCTGCTTGTTGTAGGAGGAGGAGTCCCGGCCGCCGTCGTCCCCGGCGAACGCGGCGCCGGGAGCCAGGGCGAGGGCGGCGGACGCGGCCGCCGTGGCGAGAAGAATGCGGGCAGAGCGCATGTCGGTGTCCTTCCGCCGTGGCCGGGCAGCGGATTCCTCATCGGCTGACATGACCCGGCCTCGACATGATCCACCGTCGGACCGCCCGGCGCCGCGCACCATCCGGGCCGTCCAGCCGGGTCAGCACTCCACCCGTCTGTCCCAGCGACACGCCGTCACGGCCCCCGAACGGCCCAGCCTGGCACCCGCCTGGCGGCCGTCTGCGGTACCCGGCCGGCTCCCGGGGATGCGAAACGGACGCCACCGCCCGGCATTCCGGGCAAAATTGGCCGAAATCTGTCGTAGCAACACTCGAAGTTCCCGCCGTGGCCGGGCTTTTGCGGGTCGTACTCTGGGGCCGTGATCGAGCGAGTCGAAGATCCGGTGCGGACCGCGTCCCGGCTGACCGGGCGCCGGGTCCGGGGCGGCCCGGCGGGGACCGGCTCGCCCGCCGAGGTCACCCTGGAGGACGGCACCGCGGTGATGGTCAAGCGCGGCGACGGTCCCGGAGCGGCGCTCGCCGAGGTGGCCGGGCTGCGCTGGCTCGCCGCCGCGCGTGCGGTGCGGGTGCCCAAGGTGCTCGGGCACGACGAGTGGGCCCTGGTCAGCGAACGGGTGCCGACCGGTGCCCCGGACGCCGGGGCGGCGACGCGGTTCGGCCGCGCGCTGGCCGCGCTGCACGCCTCCGGCGCCCCGGCGTTCGGCGCCGCTCCGCCGGACGGGCCCGAGGAGGCGTACATCGGCCGGGCGCCGATGCGCAACGTCCGGGGGGACGACTGGCCCTCCTGGTACGCCGAGCACCGGGTGCTGCCGTACCTGCGGTCCGCCGTCGACACGGGAACCGTCCGGCCGGGCGAGGCCGGGGTGATCGAGGCGGTGTGCGAGCGGCTGCCCGCGCTCGCCGGGCCCGCCGAGCCGCCCGCACGCCTCCACGGCGACCTGTGGCAGGGCAACGTCCTGTGGGGTGCGGACGGCGAGGTCCGCGTCATCGACCCGGCGGCGCACGGCGGTCACCGGGAGACCGACCTGGCGATGCTCCGCCTCTTCGGCTGCCCCCACCTGGAACAGATGCTCGTCGGCTACGAGGAGACGAGCCCCCTCGCCGGCGGCTGGCGCGACCGGGTCGGGGCGCACCAGCTCTTCCCGCTGCTGGTGCACGCGGTGCTGTTCGGCCGGGGCTACGCGGAACAGGCCCTGTCCGCCGCGCGCGCCACCTTGGCCGGGTGACCAGGGTCGCACCCGGCGCCCTCGGGGCAGATGAATGTGCGGTGGGACGCAGCCACCGCGCCCCGCACGGCGTCCTTCCTGCTGACCCGTCGGTTCACGGTGCCTCCCTCCGGGCTCTGGTGACGGAGCGTGAGGAAACCAACCACCCGTTCGATTCGTATAAGGACGTGAAGGACGAAACAGGGGAGAGATCATGCAACCGTTCACGCTCAACTACGCGCGGTCGGCTGACCAGTTGGATGCCACCGCTCCGTACGCGTACGACTCCGCACTGCAGTTGAACGTCCTGCCGGACGGGCGGATCGCCGCGACCGATCAGGCGATCCTGCTCACCCTGGGGACGACCACCTCCACGGCGGGCTCCAAGACACACTTCGACGACTGAGCGCGGGCCCCCGACGATGACGGTGCTCATCCTGACGAGTGACGAGGACGTCACGGCGGACATGGTGGTCCTGCGGCTGGGCGGGGTGGGTGTGCCCGTCGTCCGGTTCGACCCCGCCGACCTCACCAACGGGGTGGCTCTCTGCGGCGAGTACGCGGGGGACGTGCTGGGCGGCCACCTGTCCGTCGGCGGGCGCGTGGTCGGGATGAGCGGCCTGCGCTCCATCTGGGTGCGCAGGCCGGGCGACGCCGCCGCCCGCGCCGCCCAGCCGTCCGCCTGGCTGACCCAGGAGTCGGCGCAGGCGCTGTACGGGATGCTGCGGTGCAGCGACGCCCGCTGGATGAACCATCCGGACGCGGCCCGCCGCGCCCGGCACAAGCCGTGGCAGTTGCGGCTCGCCCAGCGCAGCGGGCTGCCGGTGCCGGCCACACTGATCACGACCTTCCCCGAAACGGCGCGGGAGTTCGCCGAGCGGCACCGGGACGTGGTGGTGAAGCCGGTCTCCGGCGCGCACCCCCAGGAGCCGCCGCGCGCGGTGCCGACCAGCCGGGTGGCACCGGGCACCGACTTCAGCGCGGTGGCCTTCGGGCCGACGCTGCTCCAGCGGCGGGTGGCCAAGCGGGCCGACATCCGGCTGACGGCGGTCGGGGGCCGGCTGCTGGCGGCACGCAAGCCGGTCGATCCGGACGCCCACCCCGACCATGTGGACGTCCGCTTCGCCCCGTCCGCGTCCCCCTGGCTGCCCACCGAGGTACCCCCTCGGGTGGCGGTGTCGGTCCGCCGCTATCTGGGGGCCGCCGAACTGGCCTACGGCGCCTTCGACTTCGCGGAGGACGCGGGCGGCACCTGGTGGTTCCTGGAATGCAATCAGTCGGGCCAGTTCGGTTTCGTGGAGCTGGAGACCGGTCAGCCGATCGCGGAGACGATCGCCCGCTGGCTGGCCGGAGACGACCGGCCGGTGGAGCCGTATACCCACGACGACAGGGACGCCGTGCCCTGACGCCGTGGAGCACGGCTGGGAGAAGGGAGCGCTCGATGCGCATCGGACTGCTGGGAACGGGCCCCTGGGCGCGCACCGCACACGCACCGGCGCTGGCCGGCCACCCCGGTGTGGAGTTCACCGGGGTGTGGGGGCGCAGCGCGGAGGCGGCGGCCGCGCTGGCCGGGGAGTACGGGGTGCGGGCCTACGCCGACGTGGACGGGCTGCTGGCCGACGTGGACGCGGTGGCGATGGCCCTGCCCCCGTCGGCACAGGCCGAATTGGCGGTACGGGCGGCGCGGGCCGGGCGGCATCTGCTGCTGGACAAGCCGCTGGCGCTGGGCGTGGCCGAGGCGCGGGCGGTGGCCGAGGCGGCGGAGCGGGCCCAGGTGGCGTCGGTGGTGTTCTTCACCACCCGGTTCCAGAAGGAGCCGGAGGCGTGGATCGGGGAACAGGCCGCCGAGGCGGGCTGGTTCACCGCGCGGGCGCAGTGGATGGGCGCGGTGTTCACCAGCGACAGCCCCTTCGCGGCGTCGCCCTGGCGGCGGGAGAAGGGCGCCCTGTGGGACGTGGGCCCGCACGCGCTGTCGGTGCTGCTGCCGGTACTGGGTGACGTACGGCAGGTGCTCGCGGCGGTGCACGGTCCCGCCGACACCGTGCACCTGGTGCTGGACCACGCGACGGGCGCGTCGAGCACGCTGACCCTCAGTCTGTCGGCGCCGCCCTCTGCGGCCGGAGCCGACGTGGAGCTGCGGGGCGAGGCGGGGGTGACGCTGCTGCCGAGGAGCTCGGAGGGCGCGGTGCCCGCGCTGGCCCGTGCGGTGGACGCGCTGTCCGCCGCCGCCCGCACCGGTCGCCGGCACGCCTGCGACGCCGCGTTCGGACTCCGGGTGACCGAGATCCTCGCGGCGGTACAGGCGCGGCTCAGCGAACCGGTGGACTGAGGGCTCTCCCGTAGCCCCCGGCGGATCAGGCCGGGCTCGCGGGGTCCGGCCTGATCCGAACGAGAGATCCTAGAGGGCCACTCCCTCCTCGGCCCAGAAGTCCATGCGCTCACGTACGACGGGATAGCCGGCCGTGGTGAAGTGGGCCGCCATCGGGAAGTTGCCCCGGTCGGTGGCGGCCGCGATGAACTCGGCGCCCTGGTCGGCGAGGAAGCGGGTGCAGTCGGCGAGCAGGTCGTACGCGTAGCCGTGGCCGCGCTGCTCGGGGACGACGCCGATGAAGCCGACGCAGGGACCGGAGGGGTTGCGGGCCGGGACGTGGATGCCGGCGATCTCGCCCTCGGGGGTGCGGGCGAGACGCCACCACTCCCTCGGCGACGGGCACCACCGGAAGAAGTCCAGCTCCTCCTGGGCGGCCAGCTCGACCCCGCCCTTCTCGATGGCGCGGCGGGCGTGGGCGTCCAGGGTGACGGAGTGTACGCGGCGCAGGACGTCGAGGAACACGGCGTCGTCCGGTTCCGGGACGAACTCCAGCCGGCCGGGCTGTTCGGGCAGGCCCCGGTCGGGGGTCCAGCGGTAGACGAAGCGCTCCACGAGGAGCTCGTACCCGGCGAGGCGGGCGGCGGCGGTGCGGGTGGCGACGGCGGAGACCAGAGTCGCGTCCTCCCGCCAGCCGGGCGGAAGATCGAGTTCCAGTTCCTGGGTGCCCCAGGGGGCGGTGCGCAGCAGTTCGGCGCCGGCCGCCTCCTCGCCGTCGGCCACGTCGAACCAGTTGATCAGCAGCGGGACGGGGTCCCCGGCGCGGGCCCACCAGGCGGCGCGGGCGACGGGGCGCCCGTCGCGCAGGGCGACGCGCTGCCATTCGGGCCGGTACCGGGTGTTGCGGTTCCGTTCGCCGAGAGCGAGCGGGTCGGGCAGGTCGTGGAACAGGTGGGCACTGCTCGGGTCGAGCGTGCGGATGACCGGTGCGGTCATGGTGTCCTCCGGGATGTGTCGCCTGTGGTCGAGGCGCTCCCGGTCCGGTCAGGGGCACACCCGGATGACGGAGTGGGAGGAGCGCTCGTGCTGGTCGATGTGCATGACGCTCGCCTCCTTCCCGGTCCGTCTCAGGGCGTGCTCGCGCAACAGTAGGGGGACGCCCGCACGGACGTCCAGGGGTTTTACGGGGCGGGCGGCGTGGGCGGGCCCGGCGTAGCGTGGGCGTGTGAGATCGCTGCGTGGCTGGTCGACGGACCGAACGCGGGAGCGGCGCGGCTGGCTGCGGGGTGCTCCCCCGCCGCCCTGGGTGCGGGTGCTCCCGGTGCTGCTGCTGATCGCGGTCACGCTGGCCACCCTCGTCACCCCGCACGCCAGCGACCTGGGCTTCCTGCTCGGCGCGATCCCGCCGCTGGCGGTGCTCTCGTACGGGCCGCTGGCCACGGCGGGGCTCGGTGCGCTGGTGGTCGTGTCGCTGCTGGTACCGCTGACCCACCTCGACCGCCCTGGCGACACCGACCTGCTGACCATCGCCTTCGTGGCCCTGCTGAGCGTGTTCGTCTCCTACGTGCGCAGCCGCCGGGACGCCCAGTTGGACACGGAGCGGGAGATCGGCGAGGCGGTGCAGCGGGCGGTGATGCCTCCGCTGCCGGAGCGTGTCGGGGGCATGCGGTGCGTGGGGTTCAGCCGGGCCGCGCAGGACGGGACGCTGCTGGGCGGGGACTTCTTCGACGTCCGGGACGGCCCCCACGGGGTGCGGGCGGTGATGGGCGACGTCCAGGGGCACGGCCTGTCCGCGGTGCGGACGGTGGTGGCGCTGCTGGGCGCGTTCCGTGAGGCGGCGCTGTACCAGCGGCCGCTGGAGGCGGTGGCCGCCCGGATGGACCGCAGGCTCGTGGTGGACTCCTCCGGGGTCCGGCACGCGGAGCTGTTCGCCACGGCGGTGCTGCTGGAGTTCGCCGCCGACGCGCGCACGGTACGTGTGGTGTCCTGCGGGCATCCGCCACCGGTACTGCTGCGCGCGGGAGAGGCGCGGGAGCTGGCGGTCGCGCCGTGGCCGCCGCTGGGCATCGGCCTCCTCGGTGTCGAGCCGCCGAAGGGGGTCACGGTGGCGCTGGACCCGGGCGACCGGCTGCTGATCGCCACCGACGGCCTGTGGGAGGCGCGGAACACCGCCGGCCGCTTCTACCCCCTGCCCGAACGTCTGGCCGCCCTCGCGGACACCGGCACCGACGCGCTTCCGGACGCCCTGTGGGAGGACGTGCGCCACCTCGGCCACCGCGTGGACGACGACGCGAGCGTGCTGGTCCTGGCCCCGGAGCCATCGCCCCGCTGAGGCCCGGCGTCTCACCCGTACGGCCGACGGGCGGGGTGGGGGAAGCGCTCCTATGCTGAGATCCGGGGCGCCAGCCCCGCCGCAGCTCCGGCTCTCGTGCTTGGAGTCAGCCCATGCCCCGTTCCCCAGCACGCTCGCGCCGGAGGCTCGCCACCGCGGCCGCGCTCGGCGCACTCGTCCTCCCGCTCACCGCAGCCCCCGCCCCGGCGGCGCCGCTGACGGCGACCTCCCCGAGCCCCTCCCCCTCGGGCGGCGGCGTTCAGGCCCTCACTCCCGAGGTGAACCGGCGGATCGACGACGCCGTGCAGCGGGTGATGCGCGAGGCGAGCGTCCCCGGTGTCACGGTCGGGATCTGGACCCCCGACAAGGGCAGCTACGTCCGCTCCTTCGGTGTCGCCGACAAGAGCAGCAAGCGACTGATGTCGCCGGATCTGTACATGCGGATCGGCAGCGAGACCAAGACCTTCACGGTCACCGCGCTGCTGCAGCTCGTCGACCAGGGCAAGGTGAGCCTGGACGATCCGATCGGCCGGTACATCGACGGCGTGCCGAACGGTGACAAGATCTCGCTGCGCCAGCTCGCCGGCATGCGCAGCGGACTGTTCAACTACTCCCAGGACCCCGACTTCTTCAAGGCGCTCACCTCGAACCCGCGGCGCTCCTTCACCCCGCAGCAACTACTGGGCTACTCCTTCAAACACCCGGTGCAGTTCGCGCCGGGCACGAAGTTCGAGTACTCCAACACCAACCTCATCCTGCTCGGCCTGGTCGTGGAGCAGCAGAGCGGGCAGGGGCTCGGGAACTACATCCAGCAGCACGTGCTGGCCCCGGCCGGCCTGAAGCAGACCTCGTTCCCCGAGGGCGCCGAGTTCCCGAAGCCGCACGCGCAGGGGTACACCGACCAGACGGCGGACGGGCAGATCGCGCAGACGGCCGGCTGGAACCCGTCGTGGGGCTGGGCGGCCGGTGCGATGATCTCGAACCTGGAGGACATGCGGGTGTGGTCCCGTACGGTCGCCACCGGACGGTTCCCGGACGGTGAGCGGATGGTCTCCCCCGCCACCCAGCGCCAGCGCCTGGTCACCCCGCCCACCGGCTACCCCGGCGCGGGCTACGGTCTGGGCATCTTCGACGTGCACGGCTGGGTCGGCCACAACGGCTCGCTGCCGGGGTACGAGTCGCTGACGGTGTATCTGCCCTCGGCGCGCACCTCGCTGGTGGTGCTGCTGAACACCGACATCTCGCACGACGGCCAGGAGCCGAGCACCCTGTTCGGACGGGCCGTCACCGAGGTGATCTCCCCCGGGCACGTCTACGACCTGCCCGCGCAGAAGGCCCAGCACTGAAGTCCGCGACCGGACCGGAACGCGGGCACGGGTGAGGGGGACGACCGGTCGCCCCTCCGGGTCGTGGGCTCCGCCGGTGGCCTGGGGGGAGTTGGCCACCGGCGGAGACTGCGGGGTCCGGAGCGGGGGGAGTGCTCCGGGTGCCTCGAGGTGCGGTTGCCCCGGTCTCCGCGTCCTACGCCTGGCCGGACGATGGTGCGCGAGTGACGGATGGGAACGGCTTAAGCTCGGTGAATGGCCAAGTACTTCGACGTTCATCCCGACAACCCGCAGCCCCGCGCCGTGGCGCAGATCGCGGACGCGGTCCGGTCGGGGTCGCTGATCGCTTACCCCACGGACTCGTGCTACGCGCTGGGCTGCAGACTGGGCAGCAAGGAGGGCATGGAGCGAATCCGCTCCATCCGCAGGCTGGACGACCGGCACCACTTCACGCTGATGTGCCAGAACTTCGCGCAGCTCGGCCAGTTCGTCCGTGTCGACAACGACGTGTTCCGCGCGGTGAAGGCGGCGACGCCCGGCAGTTACACCTTCATCCTGCCGGCCACCCGCGAGGTGCCGCGCATGCTGCTGCACCCGAAGAAGCGGACCGTGGGCGTCCGCATTCCCGGCCATGTGGCGACCCAGGCGCTGCTGGCCGAGCTCGGCGAGCCGCTGGTCTCCAGCACGCTGCTGCTCCCGGACGAGGAGGAGCCGCTGACCCAGGGCTGGGAGATCAAGGACCGGCTCGATCACGTGGTGGACGCGGTGGTGGACTCCGGCGAGTGCGGCACCGAGCCGACCACGGTCGTGGACTTCTCCAGCGGTGAGGCGGAGATCGTGCGGGTGGGCGCGGGCGACCCCGCGCGATTCGAGTAGACCGAGGAAGAAGTGCGCTGATCATGACCGACGTACAGGGAACGAACATCACCGTCCCCACGCGGGACGGCGAGGCCGACGCCTACCTGTCCCACCCCGCCGACGGACGGCCCCGTCCCGGTGTCCTGCTCTACCAGGACGCCTACGGCCTGCGGCCCTGGCTCAAGGGCATGGCCGACCGGCTCGCCGCGGGCGGATACACCGTGCTGGTGCCCAATGTGTTCTACCGGCGGGGCACGGCCCCGGTGCTGGACCTGCCCGAGTTCATCGACCCGGAGTCCGACCCCACGATCTGGGAGCGGCTCGGTCCGCTGGTGCACTCGCTCTCCCCCCGGCAGGCGGAGGTGGACGCGGACGCGTTCCTGGGCTGGCTGGAGGAGTCCCCGCTGGTCGCGGCCGGGCCGGTGGCGGTGACCGGGTACTGCATGGGCGCCCGGCTGGCGCTGCGCGCGGCGGCCACGCATCCCGAGCAGGTGGCGGCGGCCGCCGGGTTCCACGGCGGCGACCTTGCCACCGAGGACCCGGACAGCCCGCACGCGGGCGCGGACCGCATCACGGCCGAGCTGTACTTCGGACACGCCGACCAGGACCCCTCGATGCCCGAGGAGCAGATGCGCCGCCTGGACGACGCGCTGACGGCCGCGGGGGTACGCCACACCAGCGAGGTCTACGAGGGCGCACCGCACGGCTACACCCAGAAGGACACCTCGTCCTACGACGCGGCGTCCGAGGAGCGTCACTGGATGGCACTCGACTCCCTTCTGCGGCGCACTTTCTGACGCACCGCCGGATCACACGGCGTGTTCGGTCCGACCAATTGACACGTCCGGGACGCACAAGCACTCTGAGAGCGCTCTCAACAAGGTGCGGACCAAGATCCGTGCCGCCCCGAACCCCCACACGGAGGTGGAGAGTTGACTCGACGAATCGCTCGTTCCGCACTGTCGGCCACGGCCACGGCCGCCCTGGTCGGCTCGGTACTGACGTTCGGCACCGCCGGTCAGGCCAGTGCCGCGGTGCCGGACACGATCCCGCTCCAGATCACCAACAACTCGGGCCGCTCCGAGCCGGTGTTCCTCTACGACCTCGGCACCCAGCTGTCCTCCGGGCGGCAGGGCTGGGCCGACGCGGACGGCACCTTCCACGCCTGGCCCGCGGGCGGCAACCCGCCGGCCCCGGCGCCGGACGCGGCCATCGCCGGGCCGGGCCCCGGCCAGTCGACGACCATCCGGATACCGAAGTTCTCCGGCCGGATCTACTTCTCCTACGGCCGCAAGCTGGACTTCCGGCTCACCACCGGCGGCCTGGTGCAGCCAGCCGTGCAGAACCCGTCGGACCCGAACCGGGACATCCTGTTCAGCTGGTCCGAGTACACGCTGAACGACGCCGGGCTCTGGCTCAACAGCACCCAGGTCGACATGTTCTCGGCGCCGTACGCGGTCGGCGTCAGGCGCGGTGACGGCCAGGTCGCCACCACCGGCCACCTGAAGGCGGGCGGCTACTCGGCCGTCCTCGACTCGTTGCGGAGCAGGCCGGGCTGGTCGGGCCTGGTGCAGACCCGCTCGGACGACACCGTGTTGCGCGCCCTGTCCCCGCTGTACGGCGTGGAGACCGGCGCGCTGCCCGCCGACGTCATGGACGACTACGTCAACCGGGTCTGGTCCAAGTACTCCTCGCAGACCCTGACCGTGACGCCGTTCACCGACAAGCCCGGCACCAAGTACTTCGGGCGGGTCTCGGGCGGCGTCATGAACTTCACCGACTCCTCCGGCGCGGTGGTGACCAGCTTCCAGAAGCCGGACGCATCCAGCATCTTCGGCTGCCACAAGCTGCTGGACGCACCCAACGACCAGGTGCGCGGCCCCATCTCCCGCACCCTGTGCGCCGGTTACAACCGCTCCACGCTGCTGAGCAACCCCGGCCAGCCCGACAGCTCCGACGCCGGCTTCTACCAGGACGGAGTCACCAACCAGTACGCGAAGGCCATCCACGCACAGATGGGCGACGGCAAGGCGTACGCCTTCGCCTTCGACGACGTCGGCAACCACGAGTCGCTCGTCCACGACGGCGATCCGCAGCAGGCGTACCTCACGCTGGACCCGCTGAACTGACGGGGAACGCGAAGGGTCCCGCACACACCCGTGTGCGGGACCCCTGCGTTGCGGGGAGGCGCGGATCAGCCGGTCGTCAGGGCGGTGTCGTCGACGACGAAGCTGGTCTGGAGCGAGGAGTCCTCGACTCCGGTGAACTTGAGGCTGACCGTCGAGCCCGCCAGCGAGGACAGGTCGATGGTCTTCTGGACGTACCCCGTGGCCTTGTTGAGGTTGGAGTAGGTCGCCAGGGTGGTCGAACCGGCGGTGAGCGTCAGCTTGTCGTACTGGGCGCTGGTGGTGGTCTCCGCCGAGTCCACGTGCAGGTAGAAGGTCAGGGTCGCCTTGCAGCCCGCGGGGATCGCGACCGACTGGGCCAGGGTGTCGGTGTGCGCCGAGCCGTAGCCGTTCAGCCATGCCTTGTACGAGCCGCCGTGGCTGGCCTGGCCGGTGTCGGTGGTGATGACGCCGGTGCTCGCGGTCCAGCCGGTGTTGCCGGACTCGAAGCCGGGGTTGGCGAGCAACTGGGTCGCCGAGCAGCCGCCGCCGGTGGCGCTGACCGTCCAGGTGAAGGCCGCCGTGCCGGTCTTGCCCGCGGAGTCGGTGACGGTGACCGTGGTGCTGGAGGTGCCCGCGCCGGTCGGCGTGCCGGATATCAGACCGGTGGAGGCGTTGATCGACAGCCCGGCCGGGAGCCCGGTGGCGCTGTAGCTCAGGGCGCCGCTGTTGGTGCTGCTGGCCTGGATCTGGAGACTGACCGCCTTGCCCACGGTGGCGGACTGGTTGCCGGGGTTGGTGACGGTCACCCCGCTGGCCGGCGGGGTGATGTGGCTGCCGACGCCGATCCCGGCGAAGGCGTTGCCCACGCCCGCGTACTCGGCGGAGTTGGCGCCGTACAGCGCCGTGGCCGCGTTCAGGGCGGCGGTGCGGGCGGCGGCGTAGTTGGTGCTGGACGTCATGTACGTCGTCAGCGCCTTGTACCAGATCTGGAGGGCCTTGGCCCGGCCGATGCCGGTGACCGCGACGCCGTCCGAGGTCGGGCTGTTGTAGGTGACGCCGTTGATGACCTTGGTGCCGCTGCCCTCGGAGAGCAGGTAGAACATGTGGTTCGCCGGGCCCGAGGAGTAGTGCACGTCCAGGCTGCCGATACCGGAGTACCAGCTGTCCTTGGACCCGCCGTCCTTGCTGGGCTTGTCCATGTAGCGCAGCGGGGTGCCGTCCCCGTTGATGTCGATCTTCTCGCCGATGAGGTAGTCACCGGGGTCGGTGGTGTTGTTCGCGTAGAACTCCACACCGGTGCCGAAGATGTCGGAGGTGGCCTCGTTCAGGCCGCCGGACTCGCCGGAGTAGTTCAGGCCGGCGGTGTTGGAGGTGACGCCGTGGCTCATCTCGTGACCGGCGACGTCCAGCGAGGTCAGCGGGTCGTTGTTGGCCGTGCCGTCGCCGTAGGTCATGCAGAAGCAGGAGTCGTCCCAGAACGCGTTCACGTAGGCGTTCCCGTAGTGGACGCGGGAGTAGGCGCCGACGCCGTCGTTCTTGATGCCGCTGCGGCCGAACGTGTTCTTGTAGAAGTCCCAGGTCTCCTGGGCCCCGAAGGCCGCGTCCGCGCCCGCCGTGGCGGCGTTGGACGTGGTGCCGTTGCCCCAGGTGTCGTTGGTCTGGGAGAACAGCGTCCCGGTACCGGAGGTGCCGCGGTTCAGGTTGTACGTCTTGTGACCGCCGCGCGTGTTGTCGGTGAGCGTGTAGTTCGAGCCCGACTGCGTGGTGGTCAGCGGGACCTGGCCGCTGTACTGGGTGTTGCCGACGCCGGTCTGCACCGCCTGGTAGCGGTACAGTTCCTTGCCGGTCTTCGCGTCGGTGATGACGTGCAGCTTGCTCGGCGTGCCGTCGTCCTGGAAGCCGCCGATCACGGACTCCCAGGCCAGCGTCGGCGTGCCGGAGCCCGCCCAGATCACCTTGCGCGCGCTGTCCGCGGCGGGCTTCTCGGCCTTGAGGGCCTTGGCGGCCCTCAGCGCCGTGGACTGCGCGGCGGCCCTGGTGACGGTCGGGGTGGTGCTGGCGACCTTGATGACCCGCCTGGAGTTGAAGGTCGTGCTGACCGTGCCCTTGGCCACGGAGGCGGGCGGGGTGTGCACCACGAGGTCGCCGCCGAGGACCGGCAGCCCGGCGTAGGTGCGCTCGTAACGGGTGTGCACCGTGCCGTCGTTGTCCTTGACGACGTCCCGGACGACCAGCTTCTCCTTGGCGCCGAGGCCGAGGGAACGGGCGGTGTCGTCGGTGCCCTGCTTGGCGGTCTTGATCAGCGCCGCGTGCTGGGCGGGGCTGAGCCTGGCCTCCAGGGCGCCGGTGCGCAGCGGGGCGTGGGGGGTGGCGGGCCGGGCGGCCGCGGGGGTCGCCTGGACGGCCACGGCGAGGAGTGCCGCCGTGGACAGCAGGGCGGCTCCGACCGTGGCTCCCTTGCGGGAAAGGGGTCTGTGGGGAAGACGTCTCACTCGTACTCCTCCTGGGAAGGGAGTGGGGAGGATGCGTGTACGGGGCGAGAATGGCACCTTGACTAGGCCATGTCATCAAGCGCCGGAGCAAGCGAGGGTTTTCCCTAGGAGGTCACACGCCTTCAGTCGAATGAATTCGACCTGAAACCTCGCTGTGTAAAACCTTTTTTACAGCCGGACAAAGAAATGGCCATGACCGTCCGCATTCCGGAGCCCCGGTTTTCCGGAGCGAATCCCCGGGGGTGTGCCCCGCCTCCTCCCTGAGACGGACCTTCGGAAACCCGCCTGGAAGGGGACGACCCCACCCCCGCTCCGCGCCTAACGTCTTCTCCGTGACCGAGACGACACCCTCCCAGTCGATACCACCGGGCCGGGCCGCGCGGCCGCGCAGCCCGGAGTTCCGGTTCGCCGCGGACGCCCTGCGCGGGCTGCGGCGGGACCTGTTCCACGACGCCTTCGCCTACCGCCCGCTGCCACCCACCGAACCGGGCGGCCTCGTGACCCGGCGCGGCTCCGGGCGCACGAGGGAGTACGGAGCCTGGGCGCCGCACGCGGCGGTCGTCGTCCTCGCCGGGACGGCGGCGTTCCTCGCGCTGGCGAGCACGGACGGCGCGGGTATGCCGGCCCTGCTGTGCGCGCTGCTGGCCGCGGCTCCGGTACTGCTGACGCTGGTGCGTCCGGCGGGGGCGTTCTGGGTCTCGCTCGCCGCGAACACGGTCGCCCTCGTCCTGTCCTCCGGCTCCTCCGGCGAATCCCCCTTCCCGCCGGGCGGCTTCCTGGCACACCTGGCCGTGCTGACGGTCGTCGCGGCGCGCACCCGCCCCCGCACGGCCGCCTGGATGTGGCTGCTGACCGCGGCCTACGGGGTTCTCGCCGACGGCCTGTTCGGCCCGAGCGACTTCGGCTACGGGTCCGACCTGGGGCCGCTGCTGTTCTTCGCCGGCGTGTTCCTGCTGACCGTCGTCGTCCGGCAGGTCCTCGGGCAGGCCCGGCGGGAGGTGAGCGTCCACCAGACCGTCACCGCGCACGAGCGTTCGCGGCGCACCCTGCTCGAGGAGCGCTCCACCATCGCCCGCGAGCTGCACGACGTGGTCGCCCACCACATGTCGGTGGTCGCCATCCAGGCGGAGGCCGCCCCCTACCGGGTGGAGAACCCGCCGCCGGAGCTGGAGAAGGCGTTCGCCACCATCCGGGAGAACGCGGTCGCGGCCCTGACCGAGCTGCGCCGGGTCCTGGGCGTGGTCCGCGCCCAGGACTACGAGGCACCGGACGCTCCCCAGCCCACCCTCGCGGACCTGGACGCCCTGCTCGCCAACGTGCGGGACGCCGGGCTCGACGTCACCAGGGCGGTCACGGGCGCGGTGCGCGAACTCCCGCAGGGCGTGGAGCTGTCGGCGTACCGGATCGTGCAGGAAGCGCTGAGCAACACACTGCGGCACGCGCCGGGCGCGGACGCCAAGGTGGAGATCGGGTACGTGCTCGGCGGTCTGGGCCTGCGCGTGGTCAACGCGGCGCCGCCCGCGCCGGGTCCGGTCAAGCCCTCCCCCGGCGCCGGGCACGGCATCACGGGCATGCGGGAGCGCGTCGCGATGCTGGGCGGCGAGATGACGGCGGCCCCGACGGCCGAGGGCGGTTACGAGGTGGCCGTGTTCCTGCCGGTCCCGGCGGCCGCCCCGATCGCGGGTGACGCATGACGATCCGCGTGATGATCGCCGACGACCAGATGATGGTCCGCGAGGGTTTCTCGGTCCTGCTGAACGCGATGCCGGACATCGAGGTCGCCGGCGAGGCGGTCAACGGCCGCGACGCGGTCGAGCGGGTGCGCGAGCTCGCCCCGGACGTCGTGCTGATGGACATCCGCATGCCGGAGATGAACGGCATCGAGGCGACGCGCGAGATCATCGCGGCGGACGCCACGGCGAAGGTCCTGGTACTCACCACCTTCGACCTGGACGAGTACGTGTACCAGGCACTCAGGGCCGGGGCTTCCGGCTTCCTGCTGAAGGACGCGTCCGCACGCCAACTCGCCGACGGCGTCCGGGTGGTGGCGTCCGGAGAGGCGCTGCTCGCGCCCACCGTCACCAAGCGGCTGATCCACGAGTTCTCCCGGCTCTCCGGCGCCCCGCGCCCGATGCCGGCCGCCCACGCGGCCTACGGCGAGCTGACCGAGCGGGAGACGGAGGTGCTGGTGCTGATCGCGCAGGGCCTGTCGAACTCCGAGATCGCCGGGCGGCTGGTGGTGGCCGACTCCACCATCAAGACCCACGTGAGCCGCATCCTGGTGAAGCTCGGCCTCCGGGACCGCACGCAGGCCGCGGTGTTCGCGTACGAGGCGCGGCTGGTCACACCGGGCTGACCCGGCGCGCCTACCAGCGCCCGGGTGCCGTCCCCACCAGCGGCTCGGAGGGGACGCCGTCCACGCCCACGGGCACATCGCCCTGGAGCATCACCCGGTGCATGATCCGGGGGTGGTCCACATGGGCGGTGTCGCCGGGGGCGAGGTGCATGGTGGCCCGGTTGTCCCAGAAGGCGACGCTGCCGGGCTCCCAGCGGAAGCGGACGGTGTACTCCGGCCGCACCGCCTGCTCCAGCAGCATCTCCAGCAGGGCCGCGCTCTCCGGGCGGGAGACACCGGAGATCTGCTCCAGGTAGTAGCCGTTGACGAACAGCACCCGCTCCCCCGTCTCCGGGTGCACGCGCACCAGGGGGTGCTCGGAGGCGATCTGGTGGTCCAGCAGATGCCGCAGGTACGCGTCGTCTCCGGGCCGGGGCTGGTAGCCGACCCCGAGCCGGTGCTCGGCCCGCAGCCCGTCCACGAAGGCGCGCACCGGAGCGGAGAGCCCGGCATAGGCGGCGGCCAGATTGGCCCAGGTGGTGTCACCTCCGTACGGGGGCACGGTCTCGGCGCGCAGGACCGTCGCGGCGGGCGGGTCGATCCGGGCGCCGTGGTCGCAGTGCCAGCCGCGCAGCAGGGTGTGCCGGCGCCGGCGCAGCCACTCCTCGTGCTCCATCCCGAACCGGCCCCCCAGTTCCAGCCGGTCCGCGGTGGTCTCCACCTCGGGGTGACCCTCCGGTGAGGCACTCCCCCGCCTGCGCGGCACCACGGGCTCGCCGAAGCGGCGGGCGAACGCGATGTGCCCGGCGTGGTCGAGCCGCTGGTCGCGGAAGAAGACGACCTTCCAGCGCAGCATCGTCTCCCTGATCAGCGCCACCAGGGAGTCGTCGAGCGGTGCGGCGAGGTCGACGCCGGTGATCTCGGCGCCGATGTGCCCGGCGACCGGCTTCACCGCCACGCCCGCGATGCTCCCGGGCCGCTCCGCCGAGGTGCCGTCCGTGGTCATGGGTGTGCTCCGATGCTCGTCGTACGGGCTCCGCCCGATCGTGTCAGCCGGACGGTGGCCTTGGCGAGGACGGCCCCGGCCACCGGCGAGGGGTCAGCCCTTCGCCGCCCGCAGCGCGGCCAGCGCCCGGTCGGCATGGGTGTTCATGCGCAGTTCGCTGCGGACGATCTCCAGGACCGTGCGATCCCGCCCGATGACGAACGTGACCCGCTTGGTGGGCGCGAGCGTGAAGCCCCGCTTGACGCCGAAGCGCTCGCGGATCGTGCCGTCGGTGTCGGAGAGGAGCGGCATGCCCAGCGTGTGGCGTCCGGCGAACTCCTGCTGCTTGTCGACGGTGTCGCCGCTGATGCCCACGGGCTGGGCCCCGACGGCCGCGAACTCGCCCGCCAGGTCACGGAAGTGACACGCCTCGGCGGTGCAGCCGGAGGTGAGGGCGGCCGGGTAGAAGAACAGCACGACGGGACCGCCGGCCAGCAGTTCGCTCAGCCGCCGTGCGGCGCCGGTCTCGTCCGGCAGTGTGAAGTCCTCGACGGTGTCACCGATCCGGAGGCTCATGACTGTCCTTTCGCGTTACGGGCGACGCCCCGCGCCCACAGCACCAGCGGCACCTGGAGGGGCAGCCGGGCGAGGGAGGCGGTGCGCTGAGGTGCCGGGCGGTGCCGCCAGTCCACGGCCATCTTCACGTTGGCGGGGAAGACCCCGACGAAGAACGCGGCCGCCGCCTTCGCGGCCGGTGCGCGGGTGGCGGGCACGGCGACCCCGGCGGCGAGGGCGAGTTCGGCTACCCCGCTGGCAAGGGTCCAGGTGCGGGGCGAGCCGGGCATGGCGCGGGGGACGAGCGCGTCGAACACCTTGGGGGCGGCGAAGTGGGCGATCCCGGCCGAGGCCAGCAGACCGGCGAGCAGCAGGGGCGAGCGTGGGGGCACGTTGTCTCCTTCGGTGGCCTGCCGCCGGATATTACTTTAGGGTAGGTGCCGGTCGGCGGCTCGGGTGCGGGCGTGGCGGCGGCAGCCGTTCGGGGGAACGCGCGATGACGGGCGCGTGAGGGCGTGCGCCGCGGTCGACATGTTCTGCCGTGACCGTCGCCCCGCTGCCGCTCGTCCACCCCATGCTCGCCACCCCCGGCGCCCTGCCGCCGCCTGCCCAGGACGCCCGCTGGGCGTACGAGACCAAGCAGGACGGGCAGCGGGTGATGGTGTACCTGCCGGGCGACGGCACCCTGCTGCTGCGGGCCCGCTCCGGGGAGGACATCACGGCGGCCTATCCCGAACTCGGGCCGCTGGCCGCCACCTTGGGAGCCACACCCGCGATCCTGGACGGCGAGGTGCTGGCCCTGGACGCGGAGGGCCGGGCCGACTTCCAGGCACTCCAGAACCGGATGGGCCTCGCGCACAGCCCGGCCCTGGCGGCGCACCGGGCGGCCCGGGCACCGGTCCACCTGGTGCTGTTCGACGTGCCCTACCTCTCCGGGCCCCGCATGGCGGCCCCGTACACCCGGCGCCGGGAGCTGCTCGCAGGACTCGGCCTGGGCGGCCCGCGCTGGTCGGTGCCGGGGGCGGTGGTGGGGCACGGCGCCGAGGCGCTGCGGATGACGCGGGAGCACGGGCTGGAGGGGGTGGTGTGCAAGCGGCTGGACTCGGTGTACGAGCCGGGGGTCCGCTCCCGGAACTGGATCAAGATCCGCAACACCCGGAGCGTGGACGTGATCGTCGGCGGCTGGCTGCCCGGCAAGGGCCGGCTGTCCGGGCTGCCGGGCGCGGTGCTGGTGGGTCAGCGCGCCGGAGGGCGGCTGGTGTACGCGGGCCGGGTGGGCACGGGCTGGAGCGAGGCCGAGCGCACCGAGCTGGCAGCGCTGCTGGCGGCATCGGCCGGCGAGCGGTGCCCCTTCGACCCCGTGCCCCGTATTCCGGGGGCACGCTGGGTGCTGCCCCGGCTGGTCGGCGAGGTCGGCTTCAGCACCCGGACGCGGGCGGGGCTGCTGCGCCAGCCGAGCTGGCTGCGGCTGCGCCGGGACCTGAGCCCCGAGGAGTCGGCGGCGGACCTTCCCGAGGGTCCGTGAGTACTCGGCCGGGAGGATTTCAGCTGCGGGACAGGCGGGACGGCTTCACAGCGGGTCCTTCGGCCGGGATGCTGAACCGCCCCTTTCCCTCAACGCAGTTGGAGATGCAGTGGGTTCGACCACGTCCCGCCGCCGGCGCGGCGGATGGCTCGCCGCGCTCACCGGTGCCGCCACCCTCGCGCTCGCGTTCCCGGCCGCGGCCTTCGCCGCTCCCCCGCTCGCCCTCCCGGTCAACGCCACGGCCGATGAGCTGAAATACCAGCCCGCGTTCGACTACGACACGGACGGCTGCTACCCGACGCCCGCGATCGGCCCCGACGGTGCGATCAACCCCGGCCTGAAACCGACCGGCGCGCTCGACGGCAACTGCCGTGACGCCTCCGATCTGGACAACACCAACGGCTACTCGCGCGCCAGGTGCAACAACGGCTGGTGCGGCTATCTCTACGGCCTGTACTTCGAGAAGGACCAGGCGCTGCCCGGCATCGGCATCGGCGGCCACCGCAACGACTGGGAGCACGTGGTGGTGTGGGTCCAGGACGGGCAGACGCGGTACGTGTCGACGTCCAACCACGGCTCCTTCACCGTGCACCCGGTCTCCGAGGTCCGCTTCGAGGGCACACACGCCAAGGTCGTCTACCACAAGGACGGCATCGGCACGCACTGCTTCCGGGCGGCCGGCGACAACGACGAGCCACCGGAGAACCACAAGCACACCTGGCAGTACCCGGCGCTGGTCGGCTGGGACGGCTACCCGCCCGGTCTGCGCGACAGGCTGAGCGGCTACGACTTCGGCAGCGCCCACTTCGGCCTGAAGGACGCGAGTTTCGCCTCGCACCTGGCGTCGGCGAAGCCGGCCGGCATCCCCTTCGACCCGAACGGCTGACCCTCTCGCAGGCCGGCCCGGCGCCCGTCAGGCGGTGCCGGGTTCGGTCCGCTCCTCCAGGTACGCGGTGAGCTGGTGCGCCAGGCTGTCCGGCCCGCAGGCGGCGGTGGCCACCTGGGCGGACTCGGTCAGGCCGATGCCGCCGGCCCACAGCCTGCGGTCGGTCCACTCGTCGTCCACCCGCAGATGGACCTGGACGTCCACGTGGGTGAGCGCGTCCTCGGCGGCGGCCGCGTGGACCACGGCGGTGGCGCGGCGCAGCGGGTACACGTCGAAGCCCTCGATGAACTGCGAGTTGCGCCAGTCGATGAAGGCGCCCTCGCCGTCGGCGCCCACCCGGACGTCGATCTGACCGTCCTCGAGCTGGACGCCGCACGGGCGGGTGCCCCGGTTCTCGATCGTCACCCGGACGCTGAAGTACGTCAGCCCGGCCGCGGCGTCGTCCCGTCCGCGGGGCGGTTCGGCCGTCTCCAGACGGTGGACGCGGACCCGCAGACCGGCGTGCTCGCCGTACTCCTGCCAGTCACCGACCACGTTCGGCTCGTACACAGTGCCCCTCTCGACCATCCGCGAGCTGCTGTCTATCCGTGTGCTCAGCACACTGTCAAACGAGCGGAATGCCACATGGCCAGGCGGTTCGCCCGCTTCGACCGGTGATCAAGCCGTGCCCAGGAGAAACCGTCCGGGCGGGTGTGCGGGCCCACTGGCGCGCGTGCCGCACATCACTCCGGGCGACCGCCTCTCACGGCCCGCGTCCATGGAGCCACCCTGCCCGAAACCGGGTCAAGACCGACACGAGTTTTGCCCCTTATTGGCATGTTTGTTTGTTTTTGCCGCACACTGGGGAAGACGGACTTCAGTGCCGAATCCGCCTGTCGTCCCAGCCCGCGAGAGAAGCGCACGCGATGTCTGCACCTGGCAGCACGAAAACCCACCCGCATGACGACGCCCCCGACACGGCCCACGCCTTCGAGCGCCTTGCCGGGTCGCCGCAGGGCCCGGAGCGCGCGGCGCTCCGGGACGAGCTGGTGCGCCTGTGGCTGCCCATGGCCGAGCGGATCGCCGTCCGCTTCCGCGGTCGCGGCGAGTCCCTGGAGGACCTGTACCAGGTGGCCGCCCTGGGCCTGGTGAAGGCCGTGGACCACTACGACCCCGAGCGCGGCCGGGCCTTCGAGGCGTACGCGGTGCCGACGATCACCGGCGAGATCAAGCGCCACTTCCGGGACCACATGTGGACCCTGCACGTGCCCCGCCGGGTGCAGGACCTGCGCAACCGGGTCCGCGGCGCCGGCAAGGAACTGGCACAGACCATTCCGGGCCGCCCGCCCACCGTCGCGGAGCTCGCCGCGCACACCCGCCTCAGCGAGGACGAGGTGCGTACCGGCATGGAGGCACTGGAGTGCTTCTCCGCACTGTCCCTCGACGCCGACGTGGCGGGTACCGACGGGTACGCGCTCGGTGACTCCCTGGGCGAGCCGGACCCCGGATTCGACCTGGTGGTGGACAGGGCGGCGGTGAAGCCCTGCATCGCGGCGCTGCCCGAGCGCGAGCGCACCATCCTCTACCTGCGATTCTTCCGAGGTATGACGCAGAGCGGGATAGCGGAGCAGCTCGGCATATCGCAGATGCACGTCTCCCGGCTGCTGAGCGGCTGCTTCGACCGGCTGCGCGAGGAACTGCGCGCCGAGCCCGGCTGAGTCACCGCCGTCGCCTCTGCCCCCTGCGGCTTCACTCTTCCGGACGAAAGCAACCCGTCGTCGTGACGGCCTGGACGCGCTGTGTGGCCGGGGGTCCCGGCGCACATCAGGGTTCTCGCGCGGGGTAGTCGGGAGGCAGCCGACCCCCTTTCGGCCGGACACTGGTCGAGACCGGTGGCCGCCGGGCCCCGAGAGCAGGACGCGACCGTCATGAATCACCACACATCCGTCAGCGGTGGCTTGGAAGAGAAGAAGGACGCCGTTTCGACGCACTCCGTCTTCGGCGCCCCCTGCTGGGTGAGCCTGACCAGCCGCGACCTCGGCGCCACCGAGGAGTTCTACAGCGCCGTACTGGGCTGGCGCTGGCGTGACGCCGGCCTCGGCGACCACTTCCGGATCGCCCTCGCGGGCGACGTGCCGATCGCCGGGATCGCCGCGGTCGCCGGGATGTGGCAGACGGCGGTGGCCTGGACCCCGTACTTCGCCGTCCCCGACGCCGACGTGACAGTGGCGCGGGTACGGGAGCGGGGCGGCACGGCCGCGGTGGGCCCGTTGTCCTTCCCGCCCGGCCGGGGCGCGCTGCTCGCCGACCGCGACGGTGCGACCTTCGGCATCTGGCAGGGCGAGCTGTTCTCCGACTGGGAGTCCTGGCGCCGCTCCGCCCCCGCCTTCATCCGCCTGCACACCCGCAACGCCTTCGACGCGGCCATCTTCTACGGCGAGGTGCTGGACTGGGCCACCGGGAAGCCGGGCTGCTGCGAGGTCGAGTACGAGGGCGGCGAGGTGGTGCTGCGCAGCCAGGGCACCATCGTGGCGCGGATCGACTCCGGCGCGGTGGAGGCGGCCCCGGACCCCTCGGTGCGGCCGCACTGGCAGATCCACTTCTCGGTCGCCGACGTGGCGCGCTGCGCCCGCAGCGCCGAGAAGCACGGCGGCAGTGTGCTGAGCGAGAGCGAGCGGGAGGCCGTCCTGCGGGACCAGGACGGCGCCCAGTTCACGGTGACCGCGCGCGAGCCGCGCTGACGTACGGCAGCGGAGGGCGCCCACCGGGTTGTGGTGGGCGCCCTCCGCTGCGCGTCCCCGCTCAGCCGTCGCGGGACGGCCGGGACAGCAGGACCAGGCTCCGCGACTCGACCCGCAGCCGGGTGGCCGCCTTGCGCTCCCGCTCGTCGGGCACGCCCTCGGGGTCGGCGGTGTCGATCAGTGTGGTCCAGCGCTCGCCGTAGGACGCGGCGGGCAGCCGGAAGTCGACCGGCTCCCAGAAGCCGTTCAGGAGCAGCAGGAAGGAGTCGTCGACGACCCGGCCGCCGTAGGCGTCCCGCTCGGCGATGGCGTCGCCGTTGAGGAAGACGCCCACCGAGTGCGCGTCGCCGCGCCGCCAGTCCTGGTCGGTCATCTCGCGTGCGTCGGGGCGCAGCCAGATCAGGTCGGGCAGCGGCTGCTTGCGCCGGGTCTCGGTCTCGCCCCGGAAGAAGCGGCGCCGGCGCAGCACGGGGTGCTCGGCGCGCAGGCCGATCAGGCGCCGGGTGAAGCCGACGAGGGCGCGCTGCTCGTCGGTGAGGTCCCAGTCGATCCAGGAGATCTCGTTGTCCTGGCAGTAGGCGTTGTTGTTGCCGCGCTGGGTGCGGCCGAGTTCGTCGCCGTGGCCGAGCATCGGGATGCCCTGGCTGAGCAGCAGGGTGGCCAGCAGGTTGCGCTGCTGGCGGGCCCGCAGTTCGAGCACGGCCGGATCGTCGGTGTCACCCTCGGCGCCGCAGTTCCAGGACCGGTTGTCGCTCTCGCCGTCCCGGTTGCCCTCGCCGTTGGCCTCGTTGTGCTTGTCGTTGTACGACACGAGGTCGCGCAGGGTGAAGCCGTCGTGCGCGGTGACGAAGTTGACGCTGGCCCGGGGCCTGCGCCGGCTGGCCTGGTAGAGGTCGGAGGAACCGGTGAGCCGGGACGCGAACTCGCCCAGCGAGCCGGGCTCGGCCCGCCAGAAGTCCCGTACGGCGTCGCGGTACTTGCCGTTCCACTCCGACCAGAGCTGGGGGAAGTTGCCGACCTGGTACCCGCCCTCCCCCAGGTCCCAGGGCTCGGCGATGAGCTTGACCCGGCTGATCACCGGGTCCTGCTGGATCAGGTCGAAGAACGCCGAGAGGCGGTCCACCTCGTGGAACTGCCGGGCCAGGGTCGCCGCGAGGTCGAAGCGGAAGCCGTCGACGTGCATCTCGGTCACCCAGTACCGCAGCGAGTCCATGATGAGCTGGAGCACGTGCGGGTGGCGCATCAGCAGGCTGTTGCCGGTGCCCGTGGTGTCGTAGTAGTGCGCCCAGTCCCCGTCGACCAGGCGGTAGTACGAGGCGTTGTCGATGCCCCGGAAGGAGAGGGTGGGACCCATCTCGTTGCCCTCGGCGGTGTGGTTGTAGACCACGTCGAGGATGACCTCGAGACCGGCCGCGTGCATCGCCTTGACCATGGCCTTGAACTCGTTGACCTGCTGGCCGCGCGAGCCTAGGGCGGCGTAGGCGTTGTGCGGGGCGAAGAAGCCGATGGTGTTGTAGCCCCAGTAGTTCGACAGACCCCGGTCGCGCAGCACCCCGTCCTGGGCGAACTGGTGCACCGGCATCAGCTCGACCGCGGTGACACCGAGCGAGGTCAGGTGCTCGGTGACGGCGGGATGCGCCAGCCCGGCGTAGGTGCCGCGCAGCCGCTCCGGCACGTCGGGGTGGGTGGCGGTCAGGCCGCGTACATGGGTCTCGTAGATGACGGACTCGGAGTACGGCCGGCCCGGCGGACGGTCGTCGCCCCAGTCGAAGTAGGGGTCGGTGACCACGCCCAGCATCGAGTGCCCGGCGCTGTCCGCGGGCGCAGGGCCGTGCGGGTCGCGCTCGTACAGCGAGGGGTCGTTGTCCATCTGGCCGTCGACGGCCCGGGCATAGGGGTCGAGCAGCAGCTTGGCCGGGTTGCAGCGGTGGCCGAGGAAGGGCTGCCAGGGGCCGTGCACCCGGTAGCCGTAGCGCTGGCCGGGCCCGACCTCCGGCAGATAGCCGTGCCAGACGGGCCCGTCGACCTCGTGGAGGGGTACGGGCGTCTCGGCGCCCGCGTCGTCGACGAGGACCAGTTCCACGCGTTCGGCGACCTCGCTGAACAGCGCGAAGTTGGTGCCCTGGCCGTCGTAGGAGGCGCCCAACGGATAGGGGTGCCCGCTCCACACGGGCACCCCCTTCCGGGACTTCCTGGCCGTCACCGGGCGCCCACCGGAACGCGGGGCACCTCTGCGGCCCGTTCGGGCAGCGGGGCCGCGCGCGGTACGCGCAGCATCCGGCGGATGTGCGGCGAGGGAGCCGTCGGGACCAGCGGGACACGCTGGTCGGCGCGGGCTCGCTGAGAGAACCACACGATCCTGGCCCCGGTCTCGGTGGCGCAGCAGCCCCACCCGTCGCTCATGGCGGCGATGTCCACGAGGCAGGCGCGCAGGCCCTCGTCGGGGCCGAGGTCGCGGTCGCCGCCGCCGATGGCGGTGATGAGGTGCTGGCCGCTCCACCACATCTCGATGGACGTGGTGGTGTCCGGGGCGTGCTGGTCGATGGCGCGCAGCAGAATCTCGGTGCCGCGGCGGACGGGGTCCACGAGATCGTCGAGGTCCCAGTGACTGAGGTGGGCGGCCAGGATGCGGCTGACCTGTCCCACACGTTCCGGGCTGACTTCCACATCGAGGTGGTAGTAGCGAGGCACTGCGGTCTCCATTGTCGCTTGCTCCTCACCGGCGAAGCTCCTGCTCCACGGCCGTCCGGCGGATCACCGGACACTCAGCGTGAAAGCCAGTCGCTTCTGAGTCACCATCCACACTGCGGCTGCTACGCCATTCGTGCAACACGAGCATCACGGACGGCGGGGTCGTTGAAGCTCCAACAGGACGGAGCGTGTTTACACGTGCACCATGAGTGAAAGCCCTCGATCGCCGTAACGGTTCCGCGCCTCCCTGTGCGCGGACACCACCCGACCGTCGGGAACGCGACGTCGAGAGCCGTGGAAGGTGAAGGGGACCATGCTGCTACCCGCCAAGGCCGAAGTGGCCCGGCAGTTGCGGCGTTACCGGGCGTGGGAGCGCGTGATGCTCGCCTCGCCCCACGACCGCACGGTCCGGAGCACCTTCGAGGACTCGGGCTACACGTTGTGCGTGCTGATGGGAAAACGCTGCGCCAGAGAGGCGGCGGACGCCGCGGAGCGGTATCTGCGCTCCACCCCGCCCGGCCGGCTGAGCGAGCAGGACGGGCGGCCGCAGCCCGGACGGACCGCGCGACGCGCGCAGTCACCGGAGCGGCGATCCACGGCGCCAAGCCCCTGACCTGGCACCGTACATGGCGTTCCCCTACGGGGCGGCACCTGCCGGCCCGTATCCAGGACCGCGAAGCCGGGCCCCGTGTGCCCGGCTTCGCGCACGGCGGAGGTGAGATCCATGCGCAGGACCCCGGCCATCGGCCGCGTACCGGTACGTGACGTCCGGCCGGCCGTGGAGTGCGGCAGGCGCCCGGCGAAGGCGGTGGCCGGGGAGACGTTCCAGGTGACCGCGACCGTGTTCCGCGAGGGACACGACGCGGTGGGTGCCAATGTGGTCCTGCGCGGCCCCAGGGGCCGGCGCGGCCCGTGGACCCCGATGCGCGAGCTGTCGCCCGGCAGCGACGTGTGGGGCGCGGACATCACCCCGGACGCCACCGGCCGCTGGACCTACCGTGTGGAGGCGTGGTCCGATCCGATCGCCACCTGGCGGCACGCGGCCGGCATCAAGATCCCCGCCGGGATCGACACCGGCCTGGTGCTCGAGGAGGGTGCCGAGCTCCACGAGCGCGCGGCCGCCGGCGTTCCCGGGGGCCCCGAGCGCGATCGCGTCCTGGCCGCCGCCCGCGCCCTCGGCGACGACACGCTCTCGGTGCACCACCGTCTGAAGGACGCCCTTGGCCCGGAGGTCTCCGAGGTCCTGGCCCGCCACCCTCTGCGTGAGCTGGTGACGGCCTCGGACCCCATGCCGCTGCTGGTGGAGCGCGAGCGGGCGCTGTACGGCTCCTGGTACGAGTTCTTCCCGCGTTCCGAGGGCACGGCCGAGCAGCCGCACGGCACGTTCCGTACGGCGTGCAGGCGTCTGGAGGCCATCGCGGGGATGGGCTTCGACGTGGTGTACCTGCCGCCGATCCACCCGATCGGGACGACGCATCGCAAGGGCCGCAACAACACGCTGGACGCGAGGCCGGACGACGTCGGTGTGCCGTGGGCGATCGGTTCGCCGGAGGGCGGGCACGACGCCGTCCACCCCGGCCTCGGCACGCTCGACGACTTCGACGGCTTCGTGGGCCGCGCACGGGAGCTTGGCCTCGAGATCGCCCTGGACTTCGCCCTGCAGTGCTCCCCGGACCACCCGTGGGTGGAGAAGCACCCCGAGTGGTTCCACCACCGCCCCGACGG